>NZ_JBVVQA010000001.1:203027-483804 GCF_055811455.1 Mesorhizobium sp. WSM4845 | reverse complement strand
CCCCCCCCCACGACAGGGGGAAAACTGTAACCCATGTATCCGGTTCAAAGTGTTACCCATCTTTCAACTGGACACCGGCAGGGCGATGAGGGGCGGCGCCGAGATCGATAATTAATCTCAAGTGAGGCTACCGCGCGCCGGAGGAGGACGTCATGACCATAGCTCAGGCACCGGTGGCGCTGCGCCGGCCGATCGACGGACGCCACCGCAAAATGTTCGTCGATGGGGCCTGGGTCGACGCCCGCTCGGGCAGGACCATGGAGACCCGCAATCCGGCCACCGGCGCGGTCATTGCCACGGTGCCGCGCGGCGACCGCCAGGATGTTGAGCTGGCGGTGGCCGCAGCGCGCAGGGCCTTCGACGGGCCGTGGAGCCGGTGCAAGCCCTATGAGCGGCAGGTGCTGCTGCTCAGGATCGCCGATCTCGTCGAAAAGCACTGGGAGGAGATCAGCCGCTCGGACACCACCGACATGGGCATGCCGATCGTGCGCACCCTGGCCAACCGCAACCGCGTCATCGGCATGCTGCGCTATTACGCCGGCATGGCGACGTCCCTGCACGGCGAGACGATCGAGAACTCGCTGCCGGGCGAAATCGTCTCCTTCACGCGAAAGGAGCCGGTCGGCGTCGTCGGCGCCATCATCCCGTGGAACGCACCGACGGCGGCTTCGATCTGGAAGATCGGACCGGCGCTGGCGACCGGCTGCACGGTGGTGCTGAAACCATCGGAAGAGGCGCCGCTGACGCCGCTTCTGATCGCCGACATCATGAACGAGGCCGGCGTTCCGCCAGCCGTCGTCAACATCGTGACCGGCACCGGCGCCGAGGCAGGCGCCGCCCTTGCCGACCATATGGGCGTCGACAAGATCGTCTTCACCGGCTCGACGGCAACCGGCCAGTCGATTGTCCGGGCGTCTGCCGGCAACCTCAAGCGCGTCTCGCTGGAGCTTGGCGGCAAGTCGCCGGTCATCGTCTGCGCCGACGCCGATCTCGACAAGGCGGTGCCGGTGGCGGCGATGTCGGTGTTCGCCAATTCCGGCCAGATCTGCATCGCCGGCTCGCGCCTGTTCGTCGAACGCTCCATCCATGATGAATTCGTCGAGCGGCTGGCGACCTATGCCAAGGGTCTCAGGATCGGCGACGGCATCGATCCGGCGACCGAGATCGGCCCACTCGTCTCCGAAAAGCAGCTGCAACGGGTCGCCTCGTATCTTGAGGCCGGCACGGCGGAGGGGGCGACCCTCGTCACCGGCGGTCAACGCCTCATGGAGGGCGCGCTGGCCGCCGGCAATTTCGTCGCGCCGACCGTCTTTGCCGATGTTTCGGACGACATGAGGATCGCGCGCGAGGAGATCTTCGGGCCGGTGATTTCGGCGCTGCCGTTCGATACGCTCGATGAGGCGGTCGAGCGGGCCAACAACACGCCTTACGGTCTTGCTGCCGGGGTCTTCACCCGCAACGTCGCCACCGCCCACCAGCTGTCGCGAAAAATCCGCGCCGGCTCAGTCTGGGTGAACACCTATCACGCCATCGATCCGGCCGTGCCCTTCGGCGGCTACAAGATGAGCGGCTACGGCCGCGAGGGCGGTGCCGAGCACCTCGACGAGTATCTCAACACCAAGGGCGTGTTCATCAAGATCGATTGAGCGATCCGCCGAATAGGCCCTGAAACGAAAAGCCCGCCTCGGCGGCGGGTAATCATCGGCACGAACATGCGGGGATCAAGCGCGCATCGCGCGCTTGATCCCGTCAGGCGGGGTCAGATGACGAACAGCCAGTTGGCGAGCAGCATCACCACGACGCCGGCAATCAGCGTCAGGTAGGGCAGGATTCCCGCTTTTCTGACCGCGAGATCCGACGACGTCATGCCAAGGTCAGCCAGCATATGGTCGGGGAACTTTCCCTTGTCCTGGATGTAATGCCTGAAGCAGAACACCGGGATGATGAGGGCAGCCGTGATCAGTCCTGCCCACAGCGCCATCGGGTTCCAGACCTTTGCCCCGGCGCCCATGAAGATCATGTTGACATAGGCAAAGATGGCGCCGAGGCCGAGCAGCCAGCTCGGCGCGCGCCATGGCCGCGCGATATGGCCATTGTCGATGCGGTGGATCCAGCCGGCGTTGAGGTTGAGGAAGTTGAAGATGATGTAGCCGCAATTCGACACGGCGAGGATGAAGAAGAAACTCGTCGCGTCGGCCGAGGCGATCGCCAGCACGGCCAGGTTGAAGATCAGGTCGGTCCACATCGCCCGCGTTGGGGCGCCGTGCTCGTTGACATGGCTGAGATAGCGGGGCAGCCAGCCATCGACGGAGCCTTGGTAAAGCGTGCGCGAGGACCCCGCCATCGCCGTCATGATGCACAGCACCAGTGCCAGGATCATCAGCATCACCAGCAGGCTATGGATGAGCTGTCCGCCGCCGACCATGCCGGCCAAGGCATCGGCAACACCGGAGCCGTCGACGATCGGGGTGGCCAGCATGCCGTTCAAGCCGAGCACGCCCTGGAAGGTGAACGGCACCAGGATGAACAGCAGCATGCACAGCAGGCCGGAATAGAAGATCGCCTTGAAGGTGTCGGTGCCGGGATTCTTGAACTCGGACGTGTAACAGACGGCTGTCTCGAAACCGTAGGTCGACCAGGCGGCGATGAACATGCCGCCGAGAACGAGCGTCCAGCCGGCGATGTTCCACGCCCCGGGCTCCGGCGCGTAGGCGGCCGCCAGCGGCACCAGTGGCGAAAAATTCGCCCAGTCGATCTGGCCGGTGACGATCGGCACGACGCCGACGATCAGCATCGGGATGATCACGAACAGGCCGATATATTTCTGCACGTTGGCCGTGCCCAGGATGCCGCGATGCTGGATCGAGAAGATGATCAGCATCAGCACCGCGCCGATGAAGAAGGTGGCGTTGAAGGTGAAAGAGACCGGCCCCAACGTGTGACTGTAGAGCGTCCAGTTGCGGATCGCCGGCGTCGCGGCCGCGCTCACCGCCGTGATGGCGTCGGCGGCACTCGTTCCGGCATTAGCCGCGATATAGGCAAGGACTTCCGGCGAGGTGTCGGTAAACAGCGGCACCGGCGCCAGCGCGTTGAGGATATAGGCGGCGGCGATAGAGCAGCCGAGTGACAGCACCGGCGACCAGGCGAACCAGTTGCACCACACTGAAAGCGGCGCGATGAACTTGGAATAACGCAGCCAGGCGGTGGCGCCATAGATCGAGGCGCCGCCGGACTTGTTCGGGAACAGGCCAGCGATTTCCGCATAGGTGAAGGATTGCAGGAAGCCCATGATCATGGACACGGTCCAGATCAGGAAGGCCAGCTTCCCGGTCGTGCCGGCAATGCCGCCGATCGAAAACAGCACAAGGGCGGGAACGCCGCTTGCCACCCAGAAGGCACCGCGCCAATCGATGTTCCGGTGCAGCTTTCCTTCGGCAGCCGGCACCAGGGCAGAGACTATCGTGCTCATTTGCGTGAATTCCCCATTTTGATGTTCCCCATCGGCGACAGTCGACATTTCGCGATGCGTCATCGACGCACGCGTTGAACGACCTCAGGCGTTTTCCGCTCAGTAGTATTTTTTTCTTGGGAGTGAAGATCGACGCGTCACGCTTTCACGTCAAGCGTTTTTGTGAAGCTGTGCACATCGCAGATGTGGGACACGCTCTTGCCTTCTCCCCTTGTGGGAGAAGGTGGCCTCGTGAAGCGAGGTCGGATGAGGGGTGATCCAGCTTGGCACCGACAGCATTCCGTCCAACACCACTCTTCCGTCTCGGCGCTGCGCGCCGCTCCACCCTCTTCCACAGGGGGGAGAAGGCAAGGGATGCTGCCGTCAGGAGCGCGGTCTGGCCTTTTGCGGGTCGTAGTGCGCGAAGGCGACGACGCGCGCCGGCAGCCGCTTGCTGTGGCCGTCGAGCTTGCCGATCTCGACCTCGGTACCAATGGCGGAATGGGTGACGTCAAGCCTGGCCAGCGCGATGTTCTTGTTGAGCAGCGGTGAGCGCATGGCGGAAGTGACCTCGCCGATCTGGGCGCGGCCGACATGGACGCAATCGCCATGGCCGACCGCGACATTGGCGTCGATGTCGAGGCCGACCAGTTTCCTCTGCGGGTTTTCCCTGCGCCGGATCAGCGCCTCGCGGCCGATGAAATCGTCGGTCTTGCTCTTCAGCGGCACGGTGAAGCCGATGCCGGCCTCGAACGGATCGGTCTGGTCGGAAAATTCATAGCCGGCAAAGATCAGCCCGGCCTCGATGCGCACCATGTCGAGCGCCTGCAGCCCCATCGGCTTCAAGCCGTGCGGCTGGCCGGCCGCCCAGATGGCGTCGAACACCTTTTCGGCGTCGCGCGGGTGGCACCAGATCTCGTAGCCGAGTTCGCCGGTGTAGCCGGTGCGCGAGACGACGATTGGAATGCCGTTGCCGCCGCCGATGCGGGCGACGGCGAAACGGAACCATTCGAGCTCCTCGATCGACGGCTGCAGCGGCGAGGTCCAGATGATCTCCTTCAGGATGTCGCGGCTCTTCGGTCCCTGCACGGCGACATTGTGCATCTGGTCGGTCGACGAGCGCACCAGCACGTTGAGGCCGAGGCTCGTCGCCGTGTCGCGCAGCCATTCGCCGGACAGATCGTCGCCGCCGACCCAGCGGAAATTATCCTTGCCGAGTCTGAGCAGCGTGCCGTCGTCGATCATGCCGCCATGCTCGTAGCACATGGCGGAATAGACCACCTGGCCGACCCCGAGTTTTTTCACGTCGCGGGTCAGCGTGTATTGCAGCAGCGCTTCGGAATCCGGGCCGGTGACCTCGAACTTGCGCAGCGGCGACAGGTCCATGATCACGGCGGTCTGCCGGCAGGCCCAGTACTCGTCGATGGGGCCTTGTCTGGCGAAGGAATTAGCCAGCCAATACCCCCTGTACTCGACGAAGTTGCGGGTGTGCTTGGCAAAGCTCGAATGAAATGATGTCTCGCGGGTCATTTTCGGTTCCGAATCGGGCGTCATGCGTCTGGTGATCGCTCGCGAGAATTTGTGCTGGCCGGAATAGGTCCGCACATGGATGTCGGTCAGGTTCCAGCCATTGGCCGGCGTCGTGTCGTCGGGACAGGCGGACGACACGCAAACGATGTCGGTAAGCGCCCGCAGCAGCACATAGTCGCCCGGCCGCGACCATGGCTCGTCCGACACCATGACGCCATGCGCGTCGATCGCCGTATTGAAGAAGAAATTGATCGCCATCCAGCCGGCGCGAGGAGTTACACCCTGATCGGCGAGCGCTCGGTTGAAATTCTCCGAGCAGTTGGGATGACCGGGATAGCCGATGTCGTCGTAATATTTGGCGGCGCAAGCGAGCGCGAATGCATCGTGCCGGCCGCAGGTGTCCTGCACCACCTCGACCAGCGGCTCCATGTCCTGGTCGTAATATTTCGAATGCAGGCCTGGCACCGGATAGCTCGAACCCATCAGCGTGCGGGTCGTCGTCACGTCGAGCGGATGGTCGCGTCCCTTGTCGAGCTTGCGCGCCGAAAAGCACTGGAAGTCGGTGCATTGCCGCCCGTCGACATCGATGATCTGCAGATAGTCACCCGCCCTGACGAAGTAGGCTTCCGCGGTCGCCGAATGGACGCGCAAATCGAGCACCGGGTCGGCCAGCGGGTCGCCAAGCCTGGACTTCGCCGCCGGACGGATCGTGGCACGGCGCACGATGACGCCGAGCGGCGTTGCAGTGTCGTGGCCGTCGACCGGCATCGGCCCGCCCGGGGCGGCGATCAGCATCGAGGCGTCGCGCGCGACGGCAAAACCCTGTTCGGTGCCGGCAGGGGTGGCGCCGCCGAAGATGCGAGCCGCCTTTGGCTGATCGAGCTGCACCTGGCGTCGCTCGAGCCCCCGGCGCAAGGACGCGAGGCTGTCGTCGCCATTGGCCAGCAACGCCTTGATGCCGGCGGCATTGCTGTTCGATTTCTCGCCGAAAATGCCGGCATCAGTCACGCCGCTCTTGTCCCATGCCAAGAGCTCGCAGGCTTGGCCGCCTTCGACGTTGCGTACGATGATGGTATCGCCGGCCTCGACATCGATGAGCACCGCGCCATTGCCTTGAACGGAATAGCGCTCCATGCCGGCGGGCAGCGCGATCTCGCCGGGCCGCAGGATCAGGCTCGGCCGAGGCGGTCCGGCAGCGACGGCGGGGTAGGGCGACTGGCTCATCTCGACCCGGGTCTCAAGAAACAAGTTTGCCTGTCCGTAAAATTATTTTATCAGCAAGAATAGCAGTGCGTGTCGGTTTGGCAAGGCGAAGGTGGTGGGGCTCCCCCTTCTCTCCTTGTGGGAGAAGGTGGCCGAGCGAAGCTCGGTCGGATGAGGGGTGCTCCAGCTTGGCATCGGCCGCACTCCGTCCAACACCCCTCAACCGTCTTGGCGCTGCGCGCCAATCCACCTTCTCCCACAAGGGGAGAAGGGAAGAGGCAACCGCTACCCCAACTCCTCGGAATACCCGATGTCGACGCCATACTCGGCGGCTGCGTCGAGCATCGTGTGCCACAGGCTTTCGGCGAAACTTGCAAACACCAGAAGATTGAACACCGGCTGCCCGTCCGGCCGATCATTGCCACGCCAGAGATTGACGCCGGTGTGGTCGATCGATGTGGTGGCAGCGGCGTCGATCGGAAACGCCGTCGGGTGCAGATCGATCGATGACAATTTCGCCAGCATGGCGCGCGCCTTGGCTCCCGAGACGCTGATCAGGGCGCGCGCATGCGATTGGTCCGACAGCGAGGCGGATTGCGAGAACGCCTGTCTCAAAATGTCCATCACGTGCTTGCCGCCTTTGGACAGGACGAGGAACTGGTCCGGTCCCGACCAGATGAGCGCAGCGTCCGCAGCTTGCATCGCCTTGGGCGCGTCCGGAGCCGCCATGCCGAAGCGGGCTTTGGCGGCGTTTGCCAGTTCCGCCCCTTTGCCGCGCCGCGCCATCACCTGGATCAGGTCGAAATTGCGAACTTCACTGAGGGAAATGCCCGACGCGACGTCGCGCGCGCCATGGGCGCCCACGACAAGTGCGTGCTCCAGCGGACTGCGAGAAAGCCACGAAAACTCAGCCACGCTGGCGCCCTCCATCCGGATCGTAGAAGACGGGATTGCACAGCTCGACATCATAGTCTTCACCGCGCAGCGGGTCAT
This sequence comes from Mesorhizobium sp. WSM4845, assembly GCF_055811455.1. Classification (NCBI taxonomy): domain Bacteria; kingdom Pseudomonadati; phylum Pseudomonadota; class Alphaproteobacteria; order Hyphomicrobiales; family Phyllobacteriaceae; genus Mesorhizobium; species Mesorhizobium sp. WSM4845. Next base: position 476,630 of record NZ_JBVVQA010000001.1, on the reverse strand, counting down.
GCGCATGGACGATCTCGCCGATGCGCTCGCGGCCGCGCTCGACAAGCGCCAGCCCGATCCACTGGTCAAGCGTCGGCGAGAAACAGACCGAGGTGACATAGCCCTGGTCGTTGGCGGAACCCGGTACCTCGGCCTTCGGAATGATATGCGCGCCGGAGCGCAGGCGGCGCGCTCTGTCCGTCGGCTTGATGCCGACCACGACCTGCCGGTCCGGTGCGACCAGCGCCTCGCGTCCGGCCATGACGCGGCCGATAAAATCCTTTTTGGTCGACATCATCTTGCCCAAGCCGAGATCGGCCGCGGTCGTCGTGCCGTTCAGCTCGGGCCCGGCGACATGGCCCTTTTCAATGCGCATGACGCCAAGCGCCTCGGTGCCATAGGGTGTGGCGCCGAATTGTTTGCCGGCTATCATCAGGTTGCGCACCAGCGCGTCGCCGTAGCGGGTCGGAACGGAGATCTCGAACGCCATCTCGCCGGAGAACGAAATGCGGAACAGCCGCGCCCCGATGCCGCCGCGAAGGCATACCTCCCGCGCGCCCATGAATGGAAAGCCCTCGTTCGAAAGGTCCTCTGAATCATCAACGATCTGTTTCAGCAACTCCCGTGCGCTCGGCCCGGCGATCGAGAATTGCGCCCACTGGTCGGAGACTGACGTAAGTTGCACGTCGAATTGAGGAAACAGCACCTGCCGGCAGAATTCGAGATGCTGCATCACCGGCCCGGCCTTGGCGGTCGTGGTGGTCAGGAAATAGTGGTCCTCGGCCAACCGCGACGTGGTGCCGTCGTCGTAGACCATGCCGTCCTCGCGCAGCATCAGCCCGTAGCGGGCTTTTCCCACAGCAAGGTTGGAGAAAGTGTTGATGTAGACGCGGTCGAGGAAGGCGCCGGCATCCGGTCCGTGCACGTCGATTTTGCCGAGCGTCGAGACGTCGCAAAAACCGACACCGCCGCGCACCGCCTTGACCTCGCGGGTGACCGTTTCCAGCCAGTCCTTCTCGCCGGCGCGCGGATACCATTGCGCGCGCTTCCACAAGCCGGTGTCGACGAACACCGCGCCCTGTTCGGCTGCCCAGTGATGCGACGGCGTCAGCCTTGTCGCATGGAAGTTTTCGTCGCGATGATGGCCGGCAAACGCGCCGATGGCGACCGGCACATAGGGCGGACGGTAGATCGTCGTGCCGGTCTCGGGAAGGGATTTTCCTGACAGCGCCGCCATGATCGCGAGGCCGGCGACATTCGAGGTCTTGCCCTGGTCGGTCGCCATGCCGAGCGTCGTATAGCGCTTGAGGTGCTCGACCGACTCAAAGCCTTCGCGCTGCGCCAGTTCGATGTCCGCAGCGGTGACGTCATGCTGGTAGTCGACAAAGGCTTTGCCTTTGCCGGCAACATGCCAGAGCGGGGTCAGCGAAAAAGCTTCGTCTTCGGCGACTGGCGGAGCGCCGGCATTGCCGCTGTGTCCGGCACTCTGCGCTGCCGCCGCACCGGCGGCGAATCCCTGGCGCAGGCAGGCGCCGAGCCCAAAAGCGCCGTTGGCGGCACCGGCGGCCACCATGCCGGGAGGCGCGCCGTCCGGCACGAAGGCGGATATGTCGTCCTGCCATTTCGGCCGGCCGCGATGGTAGGAAGTCAGCCCGACCGCCGGGTTCCAGCCGCCGGAAACGGCAAGCCCGTCGGCTTCGACCTCGGCGCGTGCGCCGCCGGCGAGCGCCACCGAGATTTTCCTGACACCGTCCTTGCCGCCGTCCACTCCGCTGACGAAACCGTTCAAAACGGCAAAGCCGGCCTTGGCGGCAAGCGCGCGATGCGCGGCCGATACGTCCGGACGCGCATCGACAACGGCAGCGATCTGCAATCCGGCGTCGAGTGCCGCCTCGACCGTGCGCCAGCCATCCTCATTGTTGGTGAACAGCGCAATCCTCTTCGCCGGGGTTGCCGCATAGCGCGCGATATAGGTCCGCATCGCCGAAGCCATCATCACGCCGGGCGTGTCGTTGCCGGCAAAAACGATCGGCCGTTCGATGGCGCCGGCGGCAACAATCGAGCGCTTTGCCACAATCCGCCACAGCCGCTGGCGCACCTGATGCTCTGGCGGGGAGGGCAGGTGGTCGTTGACCCGCTCGATCGCGCCATAGGTGCCGCCATCATAGACGCCGAACAGCGTCGTGCGGGTCATGATGCGGACGTCCGGCAGCGAGGCGAGCTCGGCCAGCGTGCGCGAAATCCATTCGGCTGCGGGCACCCCGTCGATCGTGCCGCCGTCGGCAAGCAGGCGGCCGCCAAGCGCAAAATCTTCCTCGCACAGGATGACGCGGGCACCAGATCGGCCGGCGGCAAGTGCTGCCGCCAGCCCGGCTGGGCCGGAACCGGCGATCAGCACGTCGCAATGCGCCCACGTCTTGTCGTAATGATCAGGATCGGCAACGCCCGCGGCGCGGCCGAGACCCGCGGCGCGGCGGATCGCCGGCTCGTAGACCGCTTCCCAGAATTTTGCCGGCCACATGAAGGTCTTGTAGTAGAAGCCGGCGACGAAGATCGGTGAGAACAACTGGTTGACCGCCATCAGATCGTGGCGCAGCGACGGCCAGCGGTTCTGGCTGGCGGCTTCCAGACCGTCATAAAGTTCGACGGTGGTCGCCTTGGTGTTGGGCTCGCGCCGGGCTCCGGTGCGCAGCTCGACCAGTGCGTTGGGTTCTTCCGAGCCCGCGGTCAGGATGCCGCGCGGCCGGTGGTATTTGAACGAGCGGCCGACCAGCTTGACGCCATTGGCGATCAGCGCCGAGGCAAGCGTGTCGCCCTGGAAGCCGGCAAAGGTTTTGCTGTCGAAGCGAAAGTTCAGCGGCGCCGAGCGGTCGATGAGACCGCCCGATGTGAGACGATGGGGCTGGCTGGTGATCACGGTTGCCGGCCTTCATGCAGGAGCGTCGCGCTGCCCCTAACCCTCCCCCTTGTGGGGAGGGTCGCTGCGAAGCAGCGGGGTGGGGGTGCGGCGCCGGGGGGCCCCCCCCCCCCGCGGGGGGGCCCCCCCCCCCCCCGGCGGGGGGGGCGGGGCGCCCCCCCCCCCGCCGGGGGCCCCCCCCCGCGGCGCCGACCCCCACCCGGACCTGCGGTCCGACCTCCCCACAAGGGGGAGGTAGGGGCCTCGCGTTCTTCGCGGCAGCGCTGAGCTGGCTAAGAATACTCATTTTGCCACCTGCCTTGCACCCACGCCCGCCGCCGGCTCGACCGAGGAGATCTCGTGCGTCAGCGTGTTGCGGGTGATCTCCAGCCAGGCCCGGCAGCCGCCGCCATGGTACCAATGTTCGCTGGTCTCGCCGGCAATGTTGTCGCGTAAATAGACATAGTCGAAGACCTCGTCTTCCGAGGCGCCGGCAGCCGGCCGCAGCGGCTTGGCGTCGCCGAGACAGGTGAACTCGCCGAGTTCGCGTTCGCCGCAGAAGGGACAGACAATACGCATGCTTTTCGGACCGTCCTCAGTGCAGGTTCGGTTGGGCGCCGACGCCCTTTTCATCGATCATCGCGCCCCGCCGGAACCGGTCGAGGCGGAAGCGCCCCGCCTCCTTGTGCAGTTCGTCGCGGGCCAGAAGATGGGCAAAGACAAGGCCGGAGCCGGGCGTCGCCTTGAAGCCGCCATAGCACCAGCCGGCATTGAGATAGAGCCCGTCCACCGGCGTCTTGTCGATGATCGGCGAGCCGTCCATCGACATGTCCATGATGCCGCCCCATTGGCGCAACAGGCGCACGCGACCGATCATCGGCATCAGCGCCATGCCGCCCTCGCAGACGTCTTCCATCACAGGCATGTTGCCGCGCTGGGCATAGGAATTGTAGCCGTCTATATCGCCGCCGAAGACCAGCCCGCCCTTGTCCGACTGGCTGACATAGAAATGGCCGGCGCCGAAGGTCATGACATTGGGGATCAGCGGCTTGATCGCCTCGGAAACGAAGGCCTGCAGCACATGGCTCTCCATCGGCAGCCGCAGGCCAGCCATCGCCGCGACGCGCGACGAACTGCCGGCGACGGCCATGCCGACCTTGCCGGCGCCGATTGTGCCGCGCGATGTCTCGACGCCGGTTACCTTGCCGTTGGCGTCGCGCCCAAAGCCGGTCACCTCGCAGTTCTGGATGATGTCGACGCCGAGCGCGCTCGCCGCATGGGCGTAGCCCCAGACCACGGCGTCGTGGCGTGCTGTGCCGCCGCGCCGCTGCAGCAGGCCGCCTTGCACGGGAAAGCGGGCATTGTCGAAGTTCAGGAACGGCATCATCTTCTTGACCGCGGCAAGGTCGAGCAGTTCGGCATCGATGCCGTTGATGCGCATCGTGTTGCCGCGCCGCGCATAGGCGTCGCGCTGCGCATCGGAATGGTAAAGGTTGATGACGCCGCGCTGGCTGACCATCGTGTTGTAGTTGAGGTCCTGCTCCATCCGCTCCCAGAGCTTCATCGACAGCTCGTAGAAGCCGGTATTGCCGGGCAGCCCGTAATTGGAACGGATGATGGTGGTGTTGCGGCCGGCATTGCCGGAGCCGATCCAGCCCTTTTCGAGCACGGCGACATTCCTGATGCCGTATTCGCTGGCGAGGAACCATGCCGTCGCCAGGCCGTGGCCGCCGCCGCCGATGATCACCACGTCGTAGCGGTCCTTCGGGCTGGCGTCGCGCCAGGTGCGCTGCCAATTCTTGTGACCGGAAAATGCCGCACGGGCGAGGGAGAAGATCGAGTATTTCATGGCTCTATTCCGAGGTCGCTCGCGCCGCGCAGGACCATTCTTGACGCATCGGAATCGTCCGAAAACCGCTTCACACTTTTCGGTCCGATGCTCTAGATATCCAGCGTGTGGTCGCGCTCCCACTGGGTGAAGTGGGAAGCATAGGAATTCCATTCCTGATGCTTCAGCTTTAGATAAGCCGACGAGAATTCCTCACCCAGCGCTGTCTTGAGCGATTTGTCGTTGTCGAACTCGCGCAACGCATCGAGCAGGTTGAGCGGCAGCTTCGGCGCGCCCTCCACCGTATGCCCGAACTGGTACATGTCGATGTCGTAGCGCTTGCCGGGATCGGCCTTCGAGCGGATGCCGTCGAGGCCGGCGGCGATGATGACCGCCTGCAGCAGATAAGGGTTTGCCGCGCCGTCGGGCAGGCGCAGCTCGAAGCGTCCGGGGCCGGGCACGCGCACCATATGGGTGCGGTTGTTGCCGGTCCAGGTCACCGAGTTCGGCGCCCAGGTGGCGCCCGAAATGGTGCGCGGCGCATTGATGCGCTTGTAGGAATTGACCGTCGGGTTGGTGATCGCGGCAAGTGCCGAGGCATGCTTCATGATGCCGCCGAGAAAATTCCTGCCCTTCGCCGACAGGCCGAGCTCCATGGCGTTGTCGGCAAAGACATTGGTCTTGCCGTCCTTGTCCCACACCGAGATATGGGCGTGGCAGCCATTGCCGGTCAGGCCCGGGAATGGTTTTGGCATGAAGGTGGCGCGCAGGCCGTGCTTTTCCGCAACGGACCTCACCATGAACTTGAAGAAGGAATGCTTGTCGGCAGTCGCCAGCGCATCGTCGAAGGCCCAGTTCATCTCGAACTGGCCGTTGGCGTCCTCATGGTCGTTCTGGTAGGCGCCCCAGCCGAGCGCCAGCATGTGGTCGCAGATCTCGGCGATGACATCATAGCGCCGCATCACCGCCTGCTGGTCGTAGCAGGGCTTTGACGCCGTGTCGTATTCGTCGGAAATCGTCTTGCCGTCCGGCGAGATCAGGAAGAATTCGGCCTCGACGCCGGTCTTGACATGCATGCCGTCGCCCGCCGCCTCGTCAATCAGCCGCTTCAGCGTGTTGCGCGGCGCCTGGGCGACCGTTTTTTCGTCCATCATGCAATTGGCGGCAATCCAGGCGACTTCCGGCTTCCACGGCAGCTGGATGACCGAATCCGGATCCGGCACCGCCAGCATGTCTGGATGCGCCGGCGTCAGGTCGAGCCAGGTGGCAAAGCCGGCAAAGCCGGCGCCGTCCTTCTGCATGTCGGCGATGGCCTGCGCCGGCACCAGTTTGGCCCGCTGTCCACCGAACAGGTCGGTGTAGGAAATCATGAAATATTTGACGCCGTTCCCTTTGGCGAAGGCGGCGAGATCGTTCCCCATTATAGTTCCTCGCTTATTGGTATTTGGTAGTTTGGTATCAGAAGCCGTTCTTCCCCGGTATCCAGTTGGTGCCGGCCAGCGGCACACCGGCCATGGCGGCGGCTTCGATCGTCAGCGCGACGAGATCCTCGGGCTCGAGATTGTGCAGGCTGTTCTTGCCGCAGGCGCGGGCGATCGTCTGCGCCTCCAGCGTCATCACCTTGAGATAATTGGCCAGCCGTCGCCCGGCCGCTATCGGATCGAGCCGTTTCATCAGCTCGGGGTCCTGCGTGGTGATGCCGGCCGGATCGCGGCCCTCGTGCCAGTCGTCATAGGCGCCGGCGGTGGTGCCGAGCTCGTTGTACTCCGCCTCCCAGCGCGGATCGTTGTCGCCGAGCGCGACAAGTGCGGCGGTGCCGATCGACACCGCGTCGACGCCGAGCGCCAGCGCCTTGGCGACATCGGCGCCGTTGCGGATGCCGCCGGAGATGATCAGCTGCACCTTGCGGTGCATGCCGAGATCCTGCAGTGCCTGCACCGCCGGCCTGATGCAGGCAAGCGTCGGCTGGCCGACATTCTCGATGAACACTTCCTGGGTTGCGGCGGTGCCGCCCTGCATGCCGTCGATCACGACGACATCGGCGCCTGATTTCACCGCAAGGGCAGTGTCGTAGTAGGGCCGCGCGCCGCCGACCTTGACGTAGATCGGCTTTTCCCAGTCGGTGATTTCACGCAGTTCCAGGATCTTGATTTCGAGATCGTCGGGTCCGGTCCAGTCGGGATGGCGTGAGGCTGAGCGCTGGTCGATACCCTTGGGCAGGGTGCGCATTTCGGCGACGCGGTCGGAGATCTTCTGGCCAAGCAGCATGCCGCCGCCGCCGGGCTTGGCGCCCTGGCCGACGACGATCTCGATCGCATCCGCCCGGCGCAAGTCGCGCGGGTTCATGCCGTAGCGCGACGGCAGGTGTTGGTAGACCAGCGTCTTGGAATGGCCGCGCTCTTCCTCGGTCATGCCGCCGTCGCCGGTGGTCGTCGAGGTGCCGGACAGCGTCGCGCCGCGGCCGAGCGCTTCCTTCGCCGGGCCGGACAGCGAGCCAAAACTCATGCCGGCGATGGTGATCGGGATTTTCAGCTCGATCGGCTTTTTCGCATGGCGCGAGCCCAGCACGACGCTGGTGTCGCAGCGCTCGCGATAGCCTTCGAGCGGATAGCGCGAGATCGAGGCGCCGAGGACAAGCAGGTCGTCGAAATGCGGCAGCTTGCGCTTGGCGCCGGCGCCGCGGATATCATAGATGCCGGTCGCAGCGGCGCGGCGGATCTCGGAAAGCGTGTAGTCGTCGAAGGTCGCGGATTTGCGCGGCGTCGTCGGCGGGTTGCGATAGGTCATTGAGCCTCAATACGCGTCGGCGTTGTCGATGTTGAAATTGTAGAGGGTGCGCGCCGAGCCGTAACGCGTGAACTCCGCCGCCTTGACGCCGGTCACCCCGGCGCGGTCGAGCAGGTCCTGCAGCAATGCCAGATGCTCGGGCCGCATCTCCTTGGCGATGCAGTCGGCGCCGAGGCTGCCGACCTTGCCGCGCACGAACAGCCGCGCCTCGTAGATGGAATCGCCGAGCGCATCGCCGGCATCGCCCAGCACCACCAGATTGCCGGACTGCGCCATGAAGGCCGACATATGGCCGATATTGCCGTGGACGACGATGTCGATGCCCTTCATCGAGATGCCGCAGCGCGACGACGCGTTGCCCTCGATGACCAGCAGCCCGCCCCTGCCGGTGGCGCCGGCATATTGGCTGGCGTCGCCTTTGACCGTTATCGAGCCCGACATCATGTTTTCGCCGACGCCGGGTCCGGCCGAGCCATGCACCGTGATGGCGCTGCCGTCGTTCATGCCGCCGCAATAATAGCCGACGCTGCCGCGGACATCGACGGTAACCGGCTGGTCGACGCCGACCGCCACCGAATGGCTGCCTTTCGGATTGAGCACTTCCCAGGCGGTCTGGTTGGAACCGGGAGGCAAATCGTGAAGCGCCTGGTTGAGCTCGCGCAGCGGAATCTCGGCCAGGTCGACGACCCGTGACGCATGGCTCTGGTCGAGTGCCTTGGAGACGTTGATTGCCGGCATGAATTCAATGCTCCCAGAAATAGACGGTTGCAGGCTCCGGTTCCCAGACCCTCGCATTATCTATGCCGGGCAGTTTGGTGAGCGCGCGATATTCCGAGCCGAAGGCGACATACTGGTCGGTCTCGGCCATGACGGCAGGCTTGCAGGCGATCGGATCGCGCACCACGCCGAAGCCGTTCTTGGTGCCGACGACGAAGGTGAAGAAGCCGTCGAGGTCGCTCAGCGTGCCTTCCAGCGCCTCGCCGAGATTCTTGCCATGCGCCATCTGCGAGGAGAGATAGGCGGCCGCGACTTCAGTGTCGTTCTCGGTCTCGAATTTCATGCCTTCGCGGATCAGCTCGCGGCGGACGTTGTTGTGATTGGACAGCGACCCATTATGCACCAGGCATTGGTCGGCGCCGGTCGAGAACGGATGCGCGCCCATCGTCGTAACTGCCGATTCCGTCGCCATGCGGGTATGGCCGATGCCGTGCGTGCCGGTCATGCTGCGCACGTCGAAGCGATCGACCACCGTTTCGGGCAAGCCGACTTCCTTGTAGATTTCGACGACGTCACCGGCGCCCATGATGCGGATGTCGGGGCGCAGCGCCTGGATCGCCTCGCGCAGTTCGTCGATCTTGGCAGGCGCGGTCCTGACCACCGCATGCGTCGATTTCACTGCAATGCTTACTGGCGCTCCGATCGCCTTGGCGAGTTCGGCGTCAAGGTTGCCGAAATCCTGCTCCGGCTTTGCCGACTGCATGGTAATCTTGGCCTCGTTGCCGGATGGCGTGCCATAGATGGCGATGCCGGCACTGTCGGGGCCGCGATCGCTGAGCGAGATCAGCATCTCCGAAAGCATCGAGCCGAGTTGGGGCTCGAGCGACTTGTCCTTCAAAAACAATCCGACGATTCCGCACATGCCAGGCTCCCGCGGTGAGGTATGATTTCGGTGCTACCAGCTTCATAAATAGAATTCAACTCATATGAAAGTTTTTTTCATATTGGACAAGTCGCCCGGCGCGATTTGAGACGCCAGGCGACCTTATTCCGGTCTAATGGCGGTCGATCGCCTTTCTGGTTTCCTCTCCGGTGCGATCCGCCGCCATATCGGCCTCGATCTCAGCGTTCTCCTGGCGCGTCTGGAGGACGTGCCACCCGATCCAGAAGACGAGGCCGACGATCACCATCACCACTTCAGAGCCCTGGAAAGGGTAGATCGCGCCGACGTCCTTGAGGTCCACGGCCCAGCTTTCCATTCCATTGGTCGACATTGCGGTTCTCCCTGTCGGTTGACTACTTGTCGGTTGACTATTTGATCATGGCCTTTTCGGCGGTTCCCAGTTCGCGGACCGACGCCTCGAACGCATGGTTGAGGGCAAAGTCGACGCCCTCGAGTTCGACCTTTTTCGGTACGCGCAGCAGGTTCATGCTGTTGAGGATCTTGCAGACGACGAAGGTGGGGACGAAGCCGAGCACGAACATCAGCACCGCACCAGCGAAATTGCCGAGCGGGTTGATGTGCGCGAAGCCCTCATAGGGCGAGGACGGCTGTCCCCACAGCATGAAGCCCGCCACCACCACCCCGAGGAACCCGCCATAACCGTGCACCGCAACGGCGCCGACCGCATCATCGATCTTGAAGCGGCGCTCGACGAAATAGTGCAGCTTGTAACAGATGCTCGGGACGATCGCGCCGATCAGCATCGCCTGGATCGGGTGATAGAGGTCGTTGCCGGCAGACGCCGAGATGATGCCGCAAAGCCCCATAGAGAACGTCCAGAAAGGGTCGCCTTTCGAGACGATGTAGCCGGCCAGCATACCGCCCGACAGCGACATCAAGAAGTTGAAGGTGACCGCCGAGAGCGTGGTCGGCGCGAGATAGATATTGGTCGCCGTCCAGGTCTCGCCGGTGATCTGGCCGGCAATCGTGGCCGGGCTGATCAGCGGAATGTTGCACGCGGCATAGAAGCCCCAGAAGCCGGTGAAGATCAGGAACAGGCCGATCGTGACCAGCCAGACATTATGGGGCGGGATGTCGCGGGCCGTGCCGTCGGGCCTGAATTTGCCGATGCGCGGCCCAAGCACGATGAGAAAGGCGAGCGCCGCTCCGCCGGCGATTGCGTGCACGACGCCCGATGCATAGGCGTCGTGATAGCCCCACAGTTTCACCATCCAGCCTTGCGGATGCCAGCCCCAGGACGCGTCGAGGATCCACAGGACCGAGCCGATCAGCACCGCGACGATCCAGAACGCGCCAGAGCGCGCGCGCTCTATGATCGAGCCCGAGATGATCGACGCCGTCGTGATGGAAAACAGCAGAAAGGCGCCCCAGAACACGCCGTTGAGGCGATGCCACAGCGCCGCGTCGGTAGGGGTGACCCCCGTCTCGCCCGGATTGACACCGGAGAGATGGGTGCCCATCAGCGGATTCCATGGTTCGGCAAATGGCGCCGTGACAAGTCCGCCGGCGATGCCCGGCCCGTTGGGGAAGCCGAAATAGATCCACCAGCCAAAAAAATAGAAGGTGATCGTGACGAGCGGAATCGCCATCGCGTTTTTCATCAGCGTTTTCAGATGATTGCGCCGACGCGACACGCCGACCTCGTACATGCAGAACCCGACATGGATCAGGAACATCATGACGATGGTCACCCAGTAATAGAACTCCGTGAAAATGGTCGTTAGAGCGTTGAGATTCCCTTCCATTGCATGTCCCCTCCGTTCAGTTGCGTTCCTTGCCTCTCAGTAAAACTTTTTGCATCTTAGTATTGCGCGCTTTTGGAGTTTTGAGTCAATATGGCGCGGACCGTCGCATGGCCTCAGTGCCCTTGAGCGGCGAACGCCGGCAATCTTGTGAGGAGAAGCAAGTCCATGACCGCATCCTGGAGATTTTCGACCTTGGCGGATCGCCATCGTACGCTCGGTTCGAAGCTCGAAGACTGGAGCGGGATGGGCACTGCCTGGACCTACGACAAGGACGCCGACGAGGAGTACATCGCCATCCGCACCAAGGCCGGGCTGATGGACGTGTCGGGCCTCAAGAAGGTCCACATCACCGGGCCGCATGCCTCGCACCTGATCGACCTCGCCACGACGCGCGACGTCGAGAAAATATATCCCGGCAAGTCGGCTTATGCCTGCATGCTCAACGAGGCCGGCAAGTTCACCGACGACTGCATTCTCTACCGCACCGGTCCGAATGCCTGGATGGTCGTGCATGGTTCGGGCACCGGCCATGAGGAATTGCAGCGCGCCGCCATGGGCCGCGATGTCTCGCTGCGCTTTGACGACAATATGCACGACCTTTCGCTGCAGGGACCGATATCAGTCGACTACCTGGCCAAGCATGTGCCTGGCCTACGCGACCTCGCCTATTTCCATCACATGCAGACCCGGCTGTTCGGTCTTCCGGTGATGATCTCACGCACCGGCTACACCGGCGAACGCGGCTACGAGATCTTCTGCCGTGGCCAGGATGCCGGCACGATCTGGGACACCATCCTCGACGAGGGCAAGAGCGCCGGCATCATCCCGTGCCGGTTCACCACGCTCGATATGCTGCGCGTCGAGAGCTACCTCCTGTTCTACCCCTACGACAATTCGCAGAAATATCCGTTCGAGAACGAAGGCCCCGGCGACACGCTGTGGGAACTCGGCCTCGATTTTACCGTCAGCCCCGGCAAGACAGGGTTTCGCGGCGCCGAGGAGCACTACCGCCTCAAGGGCAAGGAACGCTTTAAGATCTTCGGCGTGCTGCTCGAAGGCAAGGAGCCGGCCGACGAGGGCGCACCGGTCTATCGCGACGGCAAAAGGGTCGGCGTGGTGACCTGCGCCATGTATTCGCCGCTGGTCCAGAAATCGATGGGCATTGCCCGGCTCGATGTCGATTGTGCCGTCCAGGGCACCAGGCTCGAGATCCGCAACCAGAGCGGCGCCATCAGCGCAACGGCCGAGCCGCTTCCATTCGACGATCCGAAGAAGACCAAGCGCACGGCAAAGGGCTAAGGCATACTGAGAGGATGGCAGCGAAAAGCATCATCAGCCGGCCGGTCTACGGAACCCTGTCGCCGCAGCCCGGCAAGCACCATCTTTTCGTGGCCGATGCAGACGGCGCGCTGGCGATAACGGACTTGGCCCCCAAGGCGCCCGACGGTTTTTTTGCCGATGCCCATATTATTTTCATCCCCGGCAATGAGGGCCAGCATGTCGCCGCGCTCGAAGCGCTGAAGCCGGCGCAGTTCTACCAAGGACCTTCCTTCGCCAGCGCCCTGCCGCGGCTGAAGCAGACGCTGGCCAACGCGCATATGGGCCTGCGCCTCTATCTCGCCGGCACCGAGGGGCTGATCGGCCAGGCGATGCAGGCGGCGCTCGAAGCCGGCATCGACCACACCTCGATCCAGACCGAGCATCGCGGCTCGCTGGCGCGCCGCGTTCAATGCGTCCATTGCAAGGGCATCACCGAAAACGTGACGACGCAGCCGGCGACCTGTTCGCATTGTGGCCTGCTTCTTCTGGTACGCGATCACTATTCCAGGCGCCTCGCCGCATTCCAGGGCGTCTGCATCAATGCGGAAGACCGCAGCGAAATTCCTCCGGCGGAGGAGATCTTTCGATGAGCACCGGCACCACCAAGCTTGACGTCGTCGTGAGCGATGTCGTCCCGGTCAACGAACTTGTCACGCGCTTCCATTTCCGCCGGCGCGACGGGCAGCTTTTGCCGACATTCTCCGGCGGCGCCCATGTTGTGGTGGAGATGCGCGACGGCGAGCGGACCAGGCTCAATCCCTATTCGCTGATGGGCTCGCCGCTCGACACGCGCGAGTACACCATCTCGGTGCGCCGCGACGATGCTGGCCGCGGTGGCTCGCTGTTCATGCACAGGCATGTCAGGCCCGGCATGGAGATGGTGATCAGCTACCCCGTCAATCTGTTCTCGCTCGACCTGCGCGCCAGGAAGCACCTGATGCTGGCCGGCGGCATCGGCATCACGCCTTTCATGGCGCAGACCGCGCAGCTGGCAGCGGAAGGCGGCAATTTCGAGCTGCATTACACCTGCCGCACCGCCTCGCTCGGCACCTATGCCGATGTGCTTAGAGAACGCTACGACCGCCGCGTCAGGCTCTATCACGACGACCGCGACGAGCGGATCGAGCTCGACCGGCTGCTGTCGTCGCAGCCGCTTGGCACGCATCTCTACGTCTGCGGCCCGTCGGGCATGATCGGCTGGGTGCGTGACCGCGCCGCTGCCTTGGGCTGGCCGACGGAGACCGTGCATTTCGAGCATTTCGCCGCTCCGCAGCCCGGCGCGCCGTTCGACGTGACGCTGGCCCTGAGCGGCAAGTCGATCCGTGTCGGCGAGCAGCAGAGCCTGCTCGAAGCGATCGAGGCCGCCGGCGTCGATCCGCCCTATCTCTGCCGCGGCGGCGTCTGCGGCCAGTGCGAAACCAATGTCATCGCGCATGACGGCGACTTCATCCACAACGACCACTGGCTGAGCGATGAAGAGCACCGTTGCGGCAAGAAGATCATGCCCTGCGTCTCGCGCTTCGAGGGCAGGTCGCTGGTTCTGGAAAGATAGGAGGCGAGCCTGGGCATCACCTTTCGTAACGAAACGTTCCGTAACGACTTCACCTTCAGGAACAGCCCGGAGCACATCAGGCGGTTTCCGTTCCCGTTCAACGAAGACAGCTACATGTATGCGGTCAACATCGAGCCGCACGTCGTCGGGCCGAAGGGCAGCGTGCTCGAAAACCTGATCGACGTCGACGAGCACTATGTCGCCGAGATGCAGGACCGCGCTTTGGTGCTGGCGGAGGATCCGCTGCGCTGCCAGTCGCTGCCGCACATGACGCTGGCCGGCTGGGACCTGCTCGAACTTCTGATGGAACAGCAGACGCTGGGCTATCCCGAGCATTTCACGCTGACGCGCGACGGCGACAAATGGCGCTGGATCAACCGGCCGCTCGGCATCGACGACAGCTTCACCTTCGGCGATGTCTCGACGCTGCCCTATGGGCCGATGGAATACATCACGCGGCAATCACAGGGCGATTTCTGCATCCTCGACCAGCGCGACGGCAATCTGTGGATGGATGCCGGCATGGTCACTACCCAGGCCGACTGGTCGCTCGACTTCGACATCGGCATGAACTTCTTCGAGTGGCATGCGCCGGTGCCGCTGGCGCATGAGAAGGGGATTTTCACCCGGGCGCTCAAATTCCTCACCAACATCCAGCAGGGCAAGCCGGCGCGGCGGCTGAACTGGACGATGACCATCAATTCGCGCCTCGACACCAGCCCGGAAAATTACCACAAATGGGGTCCGGACCGGGCGACGGTGACGCCCGAAAACGTCGGCGACAAGGTCCATCTGCGTGTCGAATTGCAAAGCTTCTGGCGGCTGCCGCGCTCGAACGGCATCGTCTTCCCGATCCGCTGTTATCTCATCAAAATGGACGAGCTGGTGACCCAGCCAAAATGGGCGCGGCGCCTGCACCGCGTCATCCGCGACCTTCCCGAAGAGCTCGCCAATTACAAAGGCCTGACACGCTACCGCGCGACGCTGGTCGAATGGCTGTCGAAGCTGGACGACGGCAGCCCGACATCACCCGGCTTCGGGCCGGATTAAGGAGGCTTGCACTGGCGCTTCCGATCACCTGAGAAGATTTTTGACCCCGCACCGATGATTTCAGACCGCCTGCGCTGTCCTTATCAATGGGCGTGCCTGGATGGTCCAGCTGCCCGGATAGCAAGGTGGGTCCATGAGATTGTTACAAGGTCAGAATGTCGTCGTCGTTGGAGGAAGCCGTGGTGTCGGCCGCTCGATCGTAGAAGCCGCCCTCAGCGAGGGAGCGACGGTCCTCGCAGTCGCCCGCAGCGCACAGACCCTGGCGGAATTTGCCCGGGAGACTTCGGGCGTGAAGACGTTCGCGGTCGATGCAACTGTGGACATCGCTCCCGATCAGGTCTTCGCCGCGCTGGAACCGGACGTCCTGGTGATATGCGCAGGTGCTCTTGCCCCCTCCGCGCCCCTACATGAACAGAACTGGGAGGCGTTCTCCGCAAACTGGGAAACGGACGTCAAGGCGTCGTTTCTGTTTTGCAAGGCCGCGCTTCGGCGTCCGCTCAAACCGGGCGCCCGGGTTGTTCTGATCTCCAGCGGCGCGGCCTTGACCGGGGGGCCACCGAATTCCGGCGGCTATGGCGGCGCAAAACGCATGCAGATGTTCCTGGCCGGTCATAGCCAGAAGGAATCGGATCGGCTCGACCTCGACCTGCGCTTCATGGCGCTTGCGCCTATGCGCATCATGCCAGGGACCGGCGTGGGCGACGCCGGCATCGAGAGCATTTCGGCCTATATGGGCATCCGGCCCATGGAGTTCATCGCGGGCATCCTCGACATGCAAACGCCGGCCGACGTGGGAGGTGCGGTGGTCGCACTCGCCACCCAAAAACCGCAAGGATATTCCTTCGCGGTGAGCGGGAGCGGGCTTGCGCCGGCGGGCTGAGGCGCGCGTAATGCAAACCGGACTCAAAATTGCCGGATCCGCATGACAGACGCCCAGGCACCTCTCAACCCGGTACGTCAGCCGGGTCAGCCGATCCTCGATCGGCTGGCCTTCGAGCAGTTCACGGCGGCCCATCGCCGGGAGCTCAAGCTCCATTGCTATCGCATGATGGGCTCGCTGCACGAGGCGGACGACCTCGTCCAGGACACGCTTCTGCGCGCCTGGCGTGCAAGATCGGAGTTCGATGGGCGGGGTTCGGTTCGCGGTTGGCTCTACACGATCGCGACCAACTCTTGCCTCAACGCGCTCAAGGCCAGGTCGAGGGCGAATCGCATTCTCCAGCAGCCCGAACGGCCGGCTTCCCACGGGATGGCCACAGGCGGCCCTGCAGCCGAGGTCACCTGGTTGGAGCCTTACCCGGACGCAGAGCTACCGGGCCGCGCTGATGGTGAGCCGGGTCCGGAAGCGCGCTACGAGACCCGCGAAGCCGTCCAACTCGCTTTCGTCGCCGCGATCCAGGATCTGCCGCCCAGGCAGCGCGCCGCTCTACTGCTTTCCGACGTGCTGGGCTGGTCGGCTGTCGAAACGGCGGGATTGCTGGGCGGGTCGACGGTTTCGATCAACAGCGCATTGCAGCGGGCCCGCATAACCCTTGCGGCGCGATATCCCCAAGGACGTCCCATCCATCGATCGAAGCCCAACCCCGACGAAGGCCTGCTGCTCGAACGTTACATGCGAGCCTGGGAGGCCGCCAATCTCGACAGCCTGATCGAACTCCTGCGGGAGGACGCCACCTATCGCATGCCGCCCTGGCAGGAATGGTATCGTGGACGCGCGGCGATCCGCAGTTTCCTCGAGACCATCTGGGGCAATTTTTCGGGCTTCCGCACCATAGCCATTGGAGCCAATGCCCAGCCGGCAGTCGGGGTCTATTCCCGCAGCCAGAATGACCCTGCGTGGCGAGCCCATTCGCTGCACGTGATCGAGCCCGCCGAGGGCGGTATCGCCGCTCTGACGATCTATGTGCCGCCGCTCGGCCCCAGCTTGTTTGCGGCCTTCGGCCTGCCGCCATCCTAAAGCGCGTCGCATTTGACCGGCCCCATGCGACGCGCTTTAGGTTGTTGTTTCATGCATGTCGATATCGCAAAACCGCTGCACACTTTTGCGCGACATGCATTAGAGCAATTCCAGGAAAAGCGTGAAACGGCTTTCCCGGGAAAGCGCATAGCGCTTTCCCTAGGGAATTGCGCATAAACAAAGAGATAGAGCGGTTCTAGCCTGGACCTGTAACATTCCATCCGGCCGCTTCGCGGCCACGGCGCTCAATGAGGGGACTTCGCTTGCGTCCGAACCCGCTCAAACCGCGCTACTCTGCGGATAGCAGATGATCGAGAGATAGCGCATCGGCAGTTGCGTCAGCTGTTCCGGGCCGTGCGGCGCGTCGGCGTCGAAGAACAGGCTGTCGCCGGGTTTCATCGGATAGAGATTGCTGCCGTGCCGGTAAACCACCTCGCCTTCGAGCATGTAGAGGAACTCCATGCCCTCGTGCTGGAAGGTCGGAAACACGTCGGAATCCTCGGTCAGCGTGATCAGATAGGGCTCGACGACGACCCCGCTGGTGTTCGACCCGATATGGCCGAGCAGGTTGTACTGATGGCCGGCGCGCGTACCCCGCCGCTCGACATCGAGGCCTTGGCCGGCCTTGACGAAGACAGCGCTGCGTTCTTCCTCGAAACGGCGGAAGAAAGCGGTGACCGGAACGCCGAGCGCCCGCGACAACGCCTGCAAAGTGGTCAGCGACGGCGAGGTGATGCCGTTTTCGATCTTCGACAGCATACCAAGCGAAATATCGGTGGCAGCTGCAAGATCGGCGACGGTGATGCCGAGTTTTTTGCGAAACGCCCGCACCTCGCGACCGATCGCGACCTCGAGGACTTTTTCGCGTGTGTCGCGAACGGCGTGCGGGTCCTGGCTTAGTGGCGTCCGGATCGTTGCCACGCCCTTCGGCGATGGCTTGGCCTTGGAAGGGGCTGCCCCATTCCTGGAATTGAAAGCTTTTTTCGCCATGTCGCCACCCCGGGTTCTGCGGATTTATTTCACTCGGGGTGAACATATTCGGTGCGGGTACCTGAGCGCAACTGCGAAGGCACTTTGTCGAACAGCGTGCTCTCCGATTTTTCCGCCGTCAGCGGTTTTGCCCAGAATCCGATCTGGTGAACGTGGTTTCAGCAGAAGGCCTGTTGACAGCATCGAAGGGGCAATTACTGTCCTGTCAGTGAAATTTGTTTCGTTAGGGAAATGAGACCGGGAGGCCCGCAATGAAAAGTCGTGTTGCCGTCATTGGAGCCGGACCCTCCGGCATGGCCCAGCTTCGAGCCTTCAAGTCGGCTGCCGACAAGGGTGCGGACATTCCGGAAATCGTCTGCTTCGAAAAGCAGTCCGACTGGGGCGGCCTGTGGAATTACACCTGGCGCACCGGCCTCGACGAGCATGGCGACCCGGTGCATGGCTCGATGTACCGCTATCTCTGGTCGAACGGGCCGAAGGAATGCCTCGAATTCGCCGACTATACGTTCGAGGAGCATTTCGGACGCCCGATCGGCTCCTATCCGCCGCGCGCCGTGCTGTGGGACTACATCAAGGGCCGCGTCGAAAAATCCGGTGTGCGCCAATGGGTGCGCTTCAACAGTCCGGTGCGCATGGTGACCTTCTCCGACACGACGAAAAAGTTCACCGTCACCGCGCATGACCGCACCAACGACGTCACCTATTCGGAGGAGTTCGACAACGTCGTCGTCGCCTCGGGGCACTTCTCCGTGCCCAACGTTCCCTACTTCGAAGGTTTTTCGACCTTCAACGGCCGCATCCTGCACAGCCATGATTTCCGCGACGCCATGGAATTCAGGGATAAGGACATCCTGATCATCGGCCGCTCCTATTCGGCCGAGGACATCGGCTCGCAATGCTACAAATACGGCGCCAAATCGATCACCTCCAGCTACCGCTCGAAGCCGATGGGCTTCAAATGGCCTGACAACTGGAAGGAAGTGCCGCTGCTGCAGAAGGTCGTCGGCAAAACCGCGCAGTTCAAGGACGGCAGCACCAGGGATGTAGACGCCATCATCCTGTGCACCGGCTATCTCCACTCGTTCCCATTCCTGACCGAAGATCTGAAGCTCAAGACCGCCAACCGCATGTGGCCGGACGGGCTTTATGAGGGCGTCGTCTGGGAGAGGAACCCGCAGCTGTTCTATATCGGCATGCAGGACCAGTTCTACACGTTCAACATGTTCGACGCGCAGGCCTGGTTCGCGCGCGACGTCATCATGGGCCGCATAAAACTGCCTTCGGCCGAGGCGATGGCCGAACACGGCAGGAACTGGCGGGCGCGTGAGGAAACGCTGGAAGACGCCGAGCAGATGATCTGGTTCCAGGGCGACTACACCAGGGAGTTGATGGAGCAGACCGACTATCCGGGCTTCGACGTCGAGGCTGTCAATCAGACCTTCATGGAATGGGAGCACCACAAGGCGCAAGACATCATGGGCTTTCGCGACCACGCCTACCGCTCGCTGATGACCGGCACGATGGCGCCGCTGCACCATACGCCCTGGCTGCAGGCGATGGACGATTCGATGGAATCTTATCTCGAGGTGAAAGGCGTCGCGGCGGAGTAGCGGCGTCCTCGCCACACACTTCGCGCGACATTCATCAGTTGCTGCGCGCCTCGCGCACCTCTTTCGTCGCCTCGATGATCCGGCCGAGCAGGGCATGGAGATCGTCGCGGTGGCCGCTGCGGCCGGCGGGGCCGTTTTCATCCGAAGTCATGACCACGGTCAACGCGCGCCCCGGCACAACATAGACCATCTGCCCGCCATACCCCCACCCGTAGACGACCACTTCGCCCGCGATCTGACGGATGAACCAACCATAGCCGTAACCGTCACCGGTGAAACGCGAGACGGTGCGTGGCTGCCAGGAGAGCTTGATCCAGTTGGCCGGCACGAGCTGCCGTCCGCCGCGGCTCCTCCCGCCGTTGCGGTAGAGCTCGCCAAAGGCGAGCAGCGAGCGCGGGCTCATGGCCATCTGGTTGCCGCCGAGATAGATGCCCTGTGGGTCGCGGTCCCAGGCGGTGATGGAAAAGCCCTGCTGCGGCCCCAGCCATTCGCGCACCAGTTCCAGCGTCGATCGGCCGGTCCGCCGCGTCAGGATCGCCGAAAGGAGATGGGTCGAGCCGGTGGAATAGAGCATGGTACCGCCCGGTTCGTCGTCGAAAGGCATGGCGAGCGCTGCCCGCACCCAGTTGTCGCTTGCCACCCAGCGCCCGTAGTTTGGGCCGGAGGTCCGACCCAGCCCCGCCTGCATGGAAAGCAGATGTCCGATCGTAATCTGCTGGAGCCGCGGATCCGCGTTGGCGGGCAGATCGGCCTGAAGAAGCGGGGCGATCTTCTGGTCAGTGCCTTTGAGCACGCCCTTGTCGATGGCGATGCCGACGAGCGCCGAGATGATCGACTTGGATGCCGATTTTATGTTGGCAGGACGTGCCGGAGAGTGGCCGCGATAGCCGCGCTCCGCCACCACCGCGCCCTCATGCGCGATGGCAACCGTGCGCAGCGGCGTCAGGCGCTCGGCCTCGTCAAGGAGCTTTTCAAGCCGCTGCTCCAGGCTATCCGCGGCGTGAGCAGCGACGGAAAGGATGAGGAGGAAGGCGAGAATCACGGTGGGGCGCTTCAGCATGAAGCCAGCTTGGGATGCATTTTGGGCAAGACGAAGGTGGGACGCGCGATCCACTATTTCCGGCTATCCCAGCCTTGCCCGCGCCTTGGCCGTCCAGGCGTTGAACAGCCGGTCGGCGACGATGCCGATGAAGGCGATGGCCAGTCCGGCGACGATGCCGCGGCCGGAATCGGCCTTGGACAGCGCGATGAACACCTCCTGGCCGAGATCGCGGGTGCCGACCATGGCGCAGATGATGATCATCGCCAGCGCCATCAGGATCGTCTGGTTGACGCCGAGCATGATCTCGGGCAGCGCCAGCGGCAGCTGGACGCGCAGGAACGTCTGGCGCTTGGTGCAGCCCGACACCTTTGCCGCCTCGATCAGCGCCGGCGGCACCTGCCTGAGGCCGTGATTGGTGTAGCGGATGGCCGGCACCACGGCGAAGGCGACGGTCGCGATCATCGCCGTGACGTCGCCGACTCTGAATAGCATCACCACCGGAATGATGAAGCAGAACGACGGCAGCACCTGCAGCGTGTCGATGATCGGGGTGACGATCTTCTCGACACGGTCGCTGCGCGATGCCATCAGCCCGATCGGAATGCCGATCAGGCAGGCGATGAAGGCCGAGATGCCGCACAGGTAGACCGTCGCCATGGTCTTTTCCCAGAGGCCGGTCACCGCGCAGAAGACGGTCAGCGCCGCGACCAGGGCGGCGAGGCGCTGGCCGCCGAGCTGGTAGCCGGCAAGGCCGAGCAGGAATACCGCGCCCAGCCACGGGAAGCCCTCGCAGAAGGCGCGAACCGGGTTCAGCACATTGAGAATCAGCGCCACGCGGAACGCTTCGATCGTGTCGAAGAAGTTGATCGTGATCCAGCTCACCGCTGTCTTCCACATCGGCGCGGTGGTGAAGGTGATCGCCTTCGGCACCGCGGCGAAGGCCGGCACGAACAGGCCAAGCAGCGTCGTGGTTGCAAGGATGGCGACGGCCAGCGTCAGATTGGGGTAGCGCCGCCAGAAGCTCGGGCTGACCTCCTGATAGACATGGCCCTTCGCATGATTGCGCGCGATCGCCTGGCTCAGCCGGTCGAGCGCGATGGCCAGCGCCACGATGGCAAGGCCGGCTTCCATCGCCTCGCCGACTTTCAGCGCCCTGAGCGCTAACAGCACGTCGTAGCCGAGGCCGCCGGCGCCGATCATCGAAGCGATGATCACCATGTTGAGCGCCAGCATGATGACCTGGTTGACACCGACCATCAATGTCGGACGCGCCGAAGGCAGCAGCACGCGCCACAGTTTCTGGCGCGCCGTGCAGCCGGCCATCTCGCTGAAATCGTCGATTTCGGACGGCACCCGCGACAGCCCCAGCATCGTCGCGCGCACCATCGGCGGCGTCGCGAAAATGGCCGTCGCGATCATCGCCGAAACCGGACTGTTGCCGAACAAAAGAAGCATCGGGATCAGATAGGCGAAGGTCGGGATGGTCTGCATCAGGTCGAGGGCAGGGGAGATCAGCAGCCTCTCCGCCCATGGCTTGCGCCACGCCCAGATGCCGACGAACAATCCGGTGACGATGCAGAACGGAACGGCGATGGAGATCAGCCCGAGCGTCAGCATGGCGCTGGTCCACTGGCCGAACAGCGCGATGTAGAGGAAACAGCCGCCGACCAGCGCGCCGAGCTTCCAGCCGCCGGCGGCACGTCCGGCCAGGAATGCGGCGATGCAGACACCCACCCAGGACAGGCGCGGCAGGACGAGCATGTCAGCGCCATGGCCGATCTTGAAATTCTTGGCGAGCAGACCGAGCGCAAAATCGAGCGGCACGCCGAGCGCCGCGGTGATCGACCGCGTCAGCCAGGAGAAGTTCGACTTTATCAGGCTCATCAGCGCGCTGACCCAATCGGCGACCGGAATGATTGCGCCGGCCGGATAGTTGACCGCCCAGGGCAGCCTGTCCTGCAGCAGGAACACGGCAAGCACGGCGGCAAGGGAGCAGGCCCAGACCACCAGCCAGAGCTGAACCGGCCGCGATCTCGCCTCGCTGGCGCTTGCCGTCACCGTCATGCATTGGCCTCGGAACGCTCGATGCCGGCCAGAAGATCGATCACGGCTTGCGGCGTGACTTCGCCGATCGGCTTGCCGGTGCCATTGACGACGGCGAACGGCTTGCCGGCCGAGACGATATCAGCCGAAAAACTCGATATCTTGGCATCCGGCGCGACCACGCCGCCATGCTCGGCGCCGGCGCAGGCGCGCATCAGGCTTCGCGCCGAGATCACCTTGGCGCGGTCGACGTCGCGGGTGAACTCGGCGACATAGTCGGTCGCCGGGTTGACCACCAGCTGTTCCGGGGTGCCGATCTGGATGACCTCGCCGTCCTTCATGATGGCGATGCGGTCGGCCAGCCGGATGGCTTCGTCGAAATCATGGGTGATGAAGACGATGGTCTTGTGCAGCATGGTCTGCAGCCGCATCAATTCGTCCTGCATCTCCCGGCGGATCAGCGGATCGAGCGCGGAAAACGGCTCGTCGAGAAACCAGATTTCCGGCTTGGTGGCGAGGCTGCGGGCGATGCCGACACGCTGCTGCTGGCCGCCGGAAAGCTCACGCGGATAGAAATGCTCGCGGCCGCGCAGGCCGACAAGCTCGATCACTTCGCGCGCGCGCTTCTCGCGCGTCGGCCGGTCCTGCCCTTGGATGCCCAGTGGAAAGGCGATGTTCTCCAGCACATTCAGATGCGGCAGCAGGGCGAAATTCTGGAACACCATGCCCATGCGGTGGCGCCGCAGCTCGATCAGCGCGGCATCGGAGATTTTGAGGAGATCCTTGCCCTCGAACTCGACCTTGCCATGCGTCGGCTCGACCAGCCGCGACATGCAGCGCACCAGCGTCGACTTGCCCGACCCCGAAAGCCCCATGATGATGAAGATCTCGCCCTGGCGGATTTCGAGGTCGACGGCGCGCACCGCGCCGACCAGCCTGGCCGCGGCGACCTCCGCCATGCTGGCCTTGCCGTCGCGCTGGCGGATGAAATTGGCCGCGTTCGCGCCGAACAGCTTCCAGACGTTGCGGCAGGCAAGTTTTATCGGGCGGGCATCCTTCGGCGTGCCTGCCGTTTGCGGCACCTGTTCAGTCGTATCGGCCATGCAGTCGTCCTTCTGGAATATGGGATAGAGACCCGGCCATGAATGACCGGGTCTCGCAGTTTCCAGTTGGAACGATCACTCGGCCCAGGCTTTCCAGTCGGCTTCGTGGGCGGCGATCCAGGCGGCGGCGACGTCTTCCGGCGTCTTGCCTTCAAGATCGATCTGGCCGCTCATCTTGTTGAGCTCGTCGGTGTCGATCGTGTAGTTCTTCGCGACCTTGTAGGCGACCGGCCATTTGTCCTTCATGCCGGCCCAGGAATATTTCCAGATCTCGCCATGCGGCTTGCCGCAGTCATACTTTGCGTCGGGGTTCACGCCCCATTTCGGATCGGTGTAGCATTCCGGCGTATAGTCGGGGAATTCGACCCATTCGCCCTCGTATTTGGCCGGCGCCCAATGCGGCGAATAGACCCACAGCATGATCGGCGCCTTGCGCTGATAGGCCGAATCCAGCTCGGCGAACATCGCCGCGTCGGTGCCGGCATGGATGACGGTGAAGGGCAGCTTCAGCGCCGCGGCACGCTCGTCGTCAAAACCTTCCCATGTCACCGGGCCGCCGAGATAGCGGCCGTTCGGCGCCGTTTCGGCGGTCGAGAAGGCTTCGGCGCATTTCGGGTCCTTCAGCGCCTCCCAGTTCGGCAGACCCGGGCATTTTTCCTTCATGTATTCGGGATACCACCATTCTTCCTTGGCCTTGGGCCCGAGCGGGCCGAGGCGTTCGGTCTGCCCGGTCGCATCCGAGGCCTTCATGGCTTCGCCGGCCGTCGTGTCCCAGAATTCCATGGCGACAGCGAGATCACCATTGGTAAGACCGGTGGTCAGGCTGGAGAGATAATCAGCGGTCGGGTACTCGACCGTGTATCCCAGCTTTTCAAGAATGCCGCCGAGGATCTTTGCGTTCAGATTGACGCTGGTCCAGTCGAACAGCGCGATCTTGATAGGGTCGTTCGATTCTGGCGCCGCCGCTTGGGCCGAAGGCGTCAGTGCACTTGCCGCGGCAAGCGTTAAGGCTCCCATTGATAATCTCGAAATCAAACTCCGAAGTGACATGCCTGTGCTCCTGTCAAGCTCTGGTGGAAGTTATCGTTCGTTCCCTTCTTGCGTCTTTTTGATTGTGTTGGAAAAGCTGGTCGTTGCGCAAGCCCATTGGCAGCAAATTGCTGTCGGCGCTGAAGTAGGCGCAGACGGGAATGATGCCCAATTCGATCAAGAGGTCGTGCGACCGCGTCATGGCTGCCGTGCTGCCGAAGCAGTGATCCGCGGATCGATTGCCGCTCTTGCGGCGCCCTCAAGCTTGCGAGCCATCAAGGTCCCATGCTGTCGGCTCTCGGCAGTCGCCGGAGCCATTTTCATGAGATGAAATTATATATACCAACATTCATGTCGCGCAACGACTAACGCGGCGCGAATCGCGCAATTCGGCTGCAGTTTCGCCGCCTGCCGATTATATCAGCAGATTGACGCGTGAACCTGCCCCGTTGCTCACGACATGATCAGGCCGCCATCGACATTGATCGTCTGGCCGGTGATATAGGCGGCGTCGTTGCTGGCCAGAAAGCTGACCAGACCCGAAACATCCTCGCCGCTGCCGGCGCGGCCCATCGGGATGTTCTTCACCCATTCTGCCATCAACTCGCCGGGCTTGTAGTCGCCCATCAGTCTGCCCCATGCGGCGTCGTTGTAGGCCCACATGTCGGTGTCGATGATGCCGGGGCAGATCGCGTTGACGGTGATCTTCTCCTTGGCCACTTCCTTGGCGAGGCTCTGGGTGATGCCGACGACGCCGAATTTCGAGGCAGCATAGTGCGGCGTGTAGATGAAACCCTGGCGCGCCTGGCCGGAAGCGGTGTTGATCAGCCGCCCGCCGTCGCCATGCTTGCGGATGCGCGCGATCGCCTCCTGGCAGCACAGGAACACGCCCTTGGTGTTGACCGCCATCACCTTGTCCCATTCGGCCTCGGTCATCGCCTCGATCCTGGCGATGGTGATGACGCCGGCATTCTGCACGGAGATGTCGACGCGGCCGAACTGCTGTTCGGCCAGATCATAGAGGGCGGCGACCTCGTCCTTCCTGCTCACGTCCATGCGCAGCGATGCCACCTTGGCGCCTTCCGCCTTCAGTCCGGCGGCGACCTCTTCGACGCGCGCGTCGATGGCGCTGACGACGACAGCAGCCCCCTCAGCCGCGAAGCGCCTGGCTATGGCTGCGCCGATGCCGCCGCTGGCGCCGGTGATGACCGCCGTCTTTCCCTCGAACCGCTTCTGCATGTTCTCTCCTACCAGCAGACGAAGCCGCCATCGACGATCAGGTCGATGCCGGTTACGAAACTCGAAGCGCGGCTGGCCAGGAACACGGTCGGGCCGACCATCTCTTCCGGCGCCGCCATCCGCCCCATCGGCGTGTCGCGCTCGAAGATCCTGACCTGGTCGGCGACCTCCGGCCGCTTGTTCATCGGCGTCAGCGTGTAGCCGGGGCTGACGACGTTGACGCGCAGGCCGCGATCGGCCCATTCCATGGCGAGACTCCTGGACATGTGGATGACGGCGGCCTTCGACGAATTATAGTGCGCCTGGGTCAGGCCGCGGTTGACGATCGAGCCCGACATCGAGGCGATGTTGATGATCGAACCCTTGCGCCGCGTCAGCATTACGCGCGCTTCGGCCTGGCAGGACAGGAACACGCCGCCGACATTGACGTCGTAGAGCTTCTGCCATTTCTCCAGCGACAGCGTCTCGGCCGGCTCGGCCCCGGCGACGCCGGCATTGTTGACGGCGATGGTCAGCGCGCCGAGTTCCTTCTCCGCGCGTTCGATCGCCGCTGCCAAATCGGCCTCTGACGTCACCGTGCCGGTCAGCACCAATGCCTTGCGGCCGAGCGCCGAGATCCTGTGCGCGGTCTCGTCCAGCCCGCCCTTCGAGGCATGGCCGAAACAGGCGATATCGGCGCCGGCTTCGGCCAGGCCGATGGCGATTGCTTGCCCGATGCCGCTGCCGGCGCCGGTGACGAGGGCAGCGTCCCCCTGAAGATCGAATAGTTTCATCGAAAATGTTTTCCTGGTGAGCCGCCGGTGCTGCCCTGGGAAGGAAGGGGCGCCAGTCCTGGCTGGCGCCCCGCGCGGTCCGGTGCCTGGGAGGATACCACCTGCTGCGCTCTATTCCGATCCCTTATGCCGCCCTCAGCTTGTGGCGAGCTCCATGACGGCGACGTTGCTCGCTTCGCTGCGGTCTAGAATGCCACGCTGGCGGCCACGGCTCAGCACCAGCACGCGATGCGACAGGCCGAGCACTTCCTCGAGGTCGGAGCTCACCACCACCACCGCCATGCCGGAGCGGGCGAGTTCGGCGATGACATCGTAGATCGCGGCGCGAGCGCCGACGTCGATGCCGCGTGTCGGCTCGTCCAGGATGAACACCTTGGGCGGCCGTGAAATCCATTTTGCGATGATCACCTTCTGCTGATTGCCGCCGGAAAGCTTGCTGATCGCCTGGTTAGGCCGGCCCTTGACGCCGAGCCGGCCAATGCCGGCCTCGGCGAATTTCTGCACCGCCTTCGGAAATACCCAGCCATTCGGCGCGACATGGTCGAAATTGCCGATCGCCAGATTCTCGCCGATGGTCTGGTCGAGCACCACGCCTTGCGCCTTGCGGTCTTCCGGCACCAGCACGACGCCGGCCTTGATCGCCGCCGCCGGGCCAGTGAGGTGCACCGGTTTGCCAGCAACGCGCACCGAACCCGATGAAATCGGATCGGCGCCGGCAATCGCCCGCACCAGTTCGGTGCGGCCGGCGCCGATCAGGCCGGCGATGCCAAGGATTTCGCCGGCCCTTACCGAGAAGCTGACATTCTGAAAACTGCGTTCCGGCGAGGACAGGTTGTCGACCTCGAGCAACGCCTCGCTGCCCGGCTCCGACAGCGGCGGGAACATCCGCTCGACGCTGCGGCCGACCATCTGCTCGACTATCGCGCGCACCGGAACGTCGGCGCGCTCGTGGCGGGCGACAATGCGCCCGTCGCGCATGACCACGACGCGGTCGGCGATCTCAGCAACCTCGTCCAGCCGGTGGCTGATATAGATGAAGGACATGCCTTCCGCCTTGAGCTTGCGGATCTGCTTGAACAACAGCTCCGTTTCCTCGCTGCCAAGTGCCGCTGTCGGTTCGTCGAAGATCAGAAGCTCGGCATTGAGCGTCAGCGCCTTGGCGATCTCGACCTGCTGCTGGGCGGCGACGCGCAGCGTGCCGACCTTGCGTTCCGGCGAGACATCGAGGCCGAGCCGCTTCAGTTGGGCCGATGCCCGCGCATTCATGGCCGCGCGGTCGATACGGCCGCCGCGCATCAGCAGGCGCCCGACATAGACGTTCTCGGCAACCGACAGATCCGGCAGCAGCTTCAGTTCCTGGTGGATCATGCCGACGCCGGCGTCGATGGCCGCGGCGGGAGAGGCGGGGGAATACGGCTTCCCCCGCCATGTGATGCTGCCGGCATCGGGTTTGGTCGACCCGGCGATGATGTTCGAAACGGTGGACTTGCCGGCGCCATTTTCTCCAAGCAGCGCCACGACCTCTCCCGGCCGCACCTCGAAGCTCGCATCGGCCAGGACCTGCACCGGCCCGTAGCTCTTGCAGAGGCCGCTGACGAAGAGCCCCAGATGCGGGGTCTGCGTATGGCTGGGATCCAAGGACATCGTTCCGCTCATCAACTACCGGACTCTTTTGGGATCAGGGATGCCTGATACTAAGGATGCTTGGCGATGAACTGATCGACATTGTCCTTGGTGGTCAGCGTCGCATCCTGCAGCTGTTCTGCGGGAACGGTTTCGCCGGCCACCAGCTTGATCGCCGCATCGACGGCAAGCCGGCCCATGCCTTGCGTCTGCTGTGTCGCAGTCACGTCGAAGACGCCGCCTTTCAGTGCCTTGAGCGCCGCCACGTCGCCGTCGAAACCGGCGATCCAGACCTTGTGGCCGGGATTGGCGACCTTGACCGCCTGCGCCGCACCGAGCGCCAGCGCATCGGCCTGGCCGATGACGATCGACACGTCGGGATGCGACTGCAGCAGGTCCTGCGTCAGCTTGAAGCCCTCGTCCTGGTGCCAGCCTTCGCTCCACAGCTCGCCGACCACCTTCATGTCGGGATAGGCGCCCAGCGCTTCGCCGCAGCCCTTCGACCGGTCGACCTCGGGCGTCGTGCCTTTCTGGCCATGGATGATGATCAACTCGCCCTTGCCGCCGGCCTGCTTGGCGATGTAGTCGCACACCGCCTTGGCCGATGCGACGCTGTTGGTGGCGATGAAGGTGTCGCCGGGGGCGCCCTCGGCGTTGCGGTCGACATTGATGACCGGGATGCCGGCGGCCTTCGCCGTCTTGGTCGGCACGGTGGCGGCGGTGGCGCCGGCCGGGATGTAGATCAGCGCATCGATGTTTTGCGTGATCAGGTCCTGCACCTGGCTGACCTGGGTCGCCGAATCGCCCTTGGCGTCGACGGTGACGATCTCGATGCCCTTTTCCTTGCCATAGGCCTCGACGGACTGCTTGATCTGGTTGAAGAAATCGGCCTGCAGGTTGGCGACGGCGAGACCAAGCTTCTTGGCCTCCTTGGCCGAGGCCATCTCGGACAGTCCGAGCAGCGGAATGACGGCCGCGGCAGCTAGCAGCAATGAACGTTTGGTCAGCATGTGTTTCCTCCGTTGATGTTCAAATCTGTTCTGCCGGCGCATCACCGCGCCCTTGGCCGAACACTCCCGGTTCGGATCACCGATCCGTTTTCGCCCGGACATCCGGGCGAATTCCTCATTGCGCCCCACTCTTCATTGGGCTCTGCGCCGCCACGTATCCGTGGCCACCGCCAGCGCGATCACCACGCCGATCACCACCTGCTGGATGAAGGGCGACACGCCAAGCAGGTTCAGCCCGTTGCGCAGCACGCCGATGATCAGCACGCCGATGGCGGTGCCACCGATCGAGCCGACGCCGCCCGACAGACTGGCGCCGCCGATCACCACCGCTGCGATCGTATCCAGTTCGTAGCCGAAGCCGGAGCTCGGCTGGACGGAATCGAGCCGTGCCGCAAGCACGATGCCGGCGAGCCCGGCCAGCACGCCGCAGACCGCGTAGACCCAGTTGGTCAGCGACTTGACCGGTATGCCGGACAGCCTGGCGACCTCGGCGCTGCCGCCGATCGCGTAGAGGCTGCGACCGGTTGCGCGATAGTTCAGGAAGACCGCGAAGATGATGGCCAGCACGATCATCAGGCCGACGGTAACCGACAGGAAGCCGAAATGGCGGATGATCGACAGGCTGGTGAACCAGTCGGGGAAGCCGATGATCTGCGAGCCGTCGGTGATCATGTTGGCAAGACCGCGCGCCACCGACATCATCGCCAGCGTGGCGATGAAGGGTGGCAGCTCGGTGACGGTCACGAGCAGGCCGGAAACCAGCCCGCAAAGCCCAGCAACGACAAGCGCTGTGACGATGCCGGCAGGCATGCCGAGATTGAGGTGGTCGGGATGGGCGACGAAGCCCATCACCATGGCGGCGAGCGCCAGCACGGAACCGACGGACAGGTCGATGCCACCGATCAGGATGACCAGCGTCATGCCGATCGCCATGATGCCGAGCACGGTGACCTGGTCGAGCACGTTGAGGATGTTGCGGACAGTCAGAAACGTGTCGGTGGTCAGCGACAGCGCAAGGCACAGCAGCACCAGCCCGATTAGCGGTCCCATGGTTCCGGCGAACAGGGCCGAAAGCTTCGCGCCCGCCGCGGCCTGTGCATTTGGGCCGGCCTTTAACTCGCTTGCACCGTTGCTCACAGCCATTTTGTCTCCTCCATCAGCGATCCGGCGATGCGTCGTCGGCTCACTCTTGTTCACCAGGCACCTCCCTGTGAACAATTTATCTTTGATATGCAATTTTGTTCAGCTAAACTGTTCGTCGGAAAATTGTCAAGGCCCGCCGCATCATTCCACGCCGGTTTGCGCCGCCAGCCGGTTTGCCTTACGAAAGGGCATGAAATGCCGCGTTCTCAGGTCCGATCGCATCCTGCGAATTCATGTCGGCTGCTTGAGCAGGGCAGGACGGCCAAGACGAAGTAAATGTTGACCATTTTGACTTTCATTCACGTTGTAGAGGGATCCTGTCGATGTCCTGACATCCCGGGCACGCAGAACGATTTCGCGTCGCTTGGTCGGATAACGCCATTTGAATGGCATTCAAGGATTCAGACGACCGCGGGAGGGCAAAAAGATGGCGATGACAGAGAATGACAAGGCCTCGCGCTTCCCGGATGCCGAGCTGAAGGCCCGTGCCGCGTGGCACTATTATATCGAGGGTCTGACGCAGGAGAGGATTTCGGATATCCTCGGCATCGGCCGCATTAAGGTGCATCGCATCCTGTCCGCCGCGCGTGAGGAGGGCGTCGTCCAGTTCCGCATCCGTGACAGCGTCGTCGAATGCTTGGTGCTGGAAGAGGCTCTGAAGCAGCGTTTTGGGCTCAGCCAGGCCGTTGTGGTGCCGTCGGCCGCCGACCGAAGCAACGCGCCGCTGATGATCGGCCATGCCGCGGGCGCCTATCTGGCCGACAATGTGAATGCCGGCGATGTCATCGCGTTGGGCTGGGGGCGCACGCTGAAGTTCGCCATCAATGAATTGCCGCGGCGGCCGATCGCCAGGACGACGGTGGTTTCCATGCTGGGCGGCCTCACCCATGCCCAGCCGCTCAACCCGACCGAAAGCGCCTGGGAATTCGCCGAAAAGATCGGCGCCGAGTGCTTTCTGCTGCCGGTGCCGGTCTATGCCGACAGGCCGGAGCAGCGCGAAGCCTTCATGAGCCAGCGCAGCGTTCAGGACGTCGTCTTCCGCGCGCGCCGGGCAAACATCGCCGTGCTCAGCGTCGGATCGTTTTCCACTGACAGCCCGATCGCCAATTACGGCTTCATCAAGCCCAGCGAACTCGAAGAGCTTCAGGCGGCCGGCGCAGTTGGCGATATTTTATGCCATTTCATCGACGCCGACGGCCGGCTCGTCGACCATGAGGTCAACCGCCGGGTCTGCGCCTATCCGCTGCAGGACCTGTCGGACATCCCGGCCATCATCCTGGTCTCGGGAGGGCAGGAAAAAATCGCCATCATGCGGGCGGCGCTTGCCAACACCAGGATATCGGTTCTGATCACCGACGAGGACGCCGCCAAGGGCCTGCTCAACCGCTAAACCTGCCCGACTTCACCGAGCCGCACATGGGTCTCGCGCGTCGCCTGATAGAGGTCGCGGTAGATTGCCTTGCGCACACGGTAACCGGAGACCAGCCCGTCGACGGGGTCGACATGCTGGGTCGGCGGCGCGGCCATCGCCTCAGCCGCCGTTTCAGGCGAGGCAAACCATCCGATAGCGGAAGCCGCCAGCATGGCGGCGCCGAGCGCTGCGGCTTCGTTGACCGGCGAGACGGAGAGCGGCCGCTCGAGCACGCTTGCCATGATCCGCATCAGCAGGGCGCAGTTGGTGCCGCCGCCGGCGGCGATCATCGCCGCCGGTTTGCCGCCGGCCAGAGTTTCCGCCGCCTGGGTTTCCGCCGCCTGCGTTTGCGCCGCTTGGGTTTCCGCCGCTTGAGTTTCCATTGCCTCGCTGGCGATGGCCTGCTCGAAGGCGATGCCTTCCAGAACCGCTCGAAAAAGGTGCTTCGGCTCATGGTCGAGCGATAGGCCGACAATGGCGCCGCGCGCCGCGCCGTCCCAATAGGGGCTCATGACACCGGCCCAATACGGCATGACGAGCAGGCCCTCGCTGCCGGCGGCAACGTCGACCGCTGCTTTCTCCAGCGCTGCAGCCGACGGCGAGCCGGTGGTGCGAACGATCCAGTCGACCAATTGCATGCCCGAGCGCAGCACGGTCTCCAGCATGAAGCCCGAGCCGGTCGGCGAGACCAGCGTTCGAAACGCGTCCGAAGTCGTGATCCCATGGGAGTAACAGCCGCTGACGATGCCCGAGCCGAGCGACAGGTAGTTTTTGCCGTCGCCATAGACGCCCATGCCAAGGCCCATCGCCTGGCCGTCGCCGGCGCCGGCGACAACAGGCGTGCCGGCCTTCAACCCGATCAGCCGGGCCACGCTTTCGCCAAGCCCGCCGCAGATCGCGCCGGGCGCGACCAGTCGCGGCAACTGGTCCGGGCGCAGCCCCGCGGCCTCGACGAGCTGAGGGTGCCAAGTGCCATTCTTGACGTCGAGCAGCCCGAGCGGATCCGCACTTGCCGTGCTGGTGACCAGACGTCCGGTCAGCCGGTGGACGAAGAAGCCATGCACGTCGACGAGTGCGGCTGCGTCATCAAGCGTTTGCGGCTGGTGCTCGGCAAGCCAGGCGATCGCATAGAGCGCGGGCGTCGGGTCCGGCGGTTTGCCGCTCCAGTCGCGGATCGTCTCGCGGCCGAGCTCCGCCGAAAGCCTGATGACTTGCGGGCGCGCCCGCTCGTCCAGCCACAGGATCGCCGGAATAAGCGGCTTGCCGGCGTGGTCGATCAACGTGAAGGTCTCGCGCTGGTGGGCGATGGCGATCGCCGCCACCCGGGCAGCGCCAACCGCCTCGGTGACTTGCTTCAAGGCGCCGAGCAGCGCGGTCCACCAATGTTCGGCATCCTGCTCGAAATGGCCGGGCCTGGGATTTGAAAGCGGGTAGGGTTCGCGCGCCTGGAACAGCTCCTTGCCGTCGCGCGTGAAGGCAATCGCTTTCACGGCCGTGGTCGAGGCGTCGATCCCGATTACGACATCGTCCATCAGGCGGGAATCCAGCGGATCAGGCGGCGTTCGTAACGAACCGTCCGTCCGACTGGTCGAGACGACGGCGGATCTGGGTTATCACCATCGAATCGTCGGGTACACAATTTTCATAGGTGAGGAAATCGCCTGTCTTGACCGGCTTGACCACCTTGGCGCGTTCGGCGAGGCCGAGCGGCAGGGCGCCGCGGGCGCGCGCGTCCTCCCAGGTCATGGCGAAGCCGCGATAGTCGTTCTCGCCGATCATGCCGAGCGACTGGCCAGGGGCAAGCTCGCTCTTGGCAACCGCCACCGCCTCGGCGACCGGATGGTCGAGCGGCTCCATGTCGGCGCGCTTGTAGACCACGGCGCGCGCCGCCGACAGCGGCACTTCCAGGCTGGTCAGATGATAGGGGCGGAAGATCGTGAAATACGGGCCCTTGCCGACCTTGAGGTCGATCATGCGCTCCAGCACGCGCGGATGCCTGGTCTCGATGATGCAGAACACGCCGGGCGCCACGCCCTTGCCGATCGAATAGTCGACCACGCCCTTGCGGTGCAGCACGCCGCCATCCTCGCGCGGGCAAAGCACGCCGGCGAGTTCCTCCAGCGTCGCGGTCGGGCCGTGCATGCCCGGCACGTCGGGCACCAGGCCGGTGGCGTTGGCGATCGCCACCATCTCGATCGCCGTCTTCGAGCCGTCGACGAACTCGACCAGCATGCGCGCATTCATATTGCGCTCGGCCGCCTCCTTCTCGTAGTCGGCCGGCATGGCATCGATCTTCAGCGGATTGTTCTTGCCCTTGCCGGCGGCGATGATGTTGAAGCCGAGGCTCCTGGCAAAGCCGATGATCTCCAGCGTGCAGGCCGGCTCGTCGCCGGCCGCGCCGGTATAGACGACGCCGGCCTTGCGCGCCTCCTCCTTGAGGAAGCGGCCGATGGTGATGTCGGCCTCGACGTTGAGCATGACGATATGCTTGCCGTTCTTCATCACTTCAAGCGCGAACAGCGTGCCGATGTTGGGGTTGCCTGTCGCGTCGATGATGACGTCGATGCGGCCGGCGGACGCCAGCGCATGCAAATCTTCGGTCACCGCGATCTTGCCGGCCTCGATGGCGCGGTCGATCGCCGCCGCATTGCCGGCCTGCACGATATCCGAGCGGTCGTGGCCGGCGAGCATCGCCGCGTCGATCGCCGCCTGCGGCCTGACCTCGGAAATGGCGCCGATCCGCATGCCCGGCATCAGCGCGACCTGGACGACGATGTCGGTGCCCATCTGCCCGGCGCCGGCAAGCCCGATGGTGATCGGTCCCTGCTGTTCAGCGCGCTGCAAAAGTTCCGCTGCAAATTGCGGATGGGCCATGTCGCTTCCTCCAGTTCCTGACGCGCCGCAGCGTCGAAGTCATCATTTTGAACATTCCTATTTCCAAATGAAAAATATTTCAACCGGCAATTCGGCAGCCGTCCCCGCAAACATTCTGTGATTTAATTTGTGCAAGCCTTGGCTTGCGGCTTGGCAGCGCGGTCAGCGAGGGGCGCAGAAGGCGGTGATCTCTTGGGATGCAGGCGGCGACGACCGTGACATCCCTTCTCGCAAGCAAGCGAGTGCGACGAAAAAACTGTTTCACGACCGCTCAGCTGCCGCTGTGCCAATCGCCAACGACGAAGCCGCGCAACAGAGAGCGCCAGCCGGAATGCTGGCGCATGCCAGTCTATCAGCTGCCGACCTCGAAGAAGGGCGCGCCAAGCA
The DNA here is from genome assembly GCF_055811455.1 of Mesorhizobium sp. WSM4845. NCBI lineage: Bacteria > Pseudomonadati > Pseudomonadota > Alphaproteobacteria > Hyphomicrobiales > Phyllobacteriaceae > Mesorhizobium > Mesorhizobium sp. WSM4845. The sequence goes on along the minus strand of NZ_JBVVQA010000001.1, from coordinate 441,558 downwards.
GGTCGGGAACAACGTCGATGCCGAGGCCTGGCCCGTCTGGAATGCCCATGCGGCTTCCCGAAACCGGCGGTTTGTTCGATGCGGTGCGCACCGTCACCCATTCGTGGAAGGCAATGGCGTGCAGCCGGCGCTCCTCCGGCGTCGACAGCGACAGATGCGCCATGGCTGATGTGTCGATCTCGGCGCCGCCGGTGTCCTCGACGGTGATCATGAAGCCCAGGTCGACGGCAAGGTCGCGGATCTGGCGCGTCTTGGTCACGCCGCCGAGCCGCGAGATTTTCAGCGTCAGCCCGTCAGCCGCCCCCTTGCGGTGGATGTCGAGCATGTCGTCCAGCGAGGTGACGGATTCGTCGAGCACCATCGGCTTGTCGAGCGAGCGGCGCACCGACATGCATTCGTCGATCGTGGTGCAGGGCTGCTCGAACGTGTAGTCGATGGCGCGCGTCGCGTCAGCGAACTGGCGCGCCTGATAGGGCGTCCAGCCGGCATTGGCGTCGCAGAAGATGACGGTGCCCTTCGGCACCGAAGCGGCGACCGCGGTGACGCGCTCGATGTCGTCATGGACGTTGCCGCCGACCTTGACCTGCAGCCGGTGAAACCCGTCCCTGACGATGCGCTTGGCCAGTGCGGCCATCGCGTCGACGGTGCCATGGGTGACGACCTTGTAGAGTTCCGCCGTCTCGCTCTCGCGCCCGCCGAGCAGCGTCACCAGCGGTATGTCGGCGGCGCGTGCAGCGAGATCCGAGCAGGCCATGTCGAGCGCCGATTTGATGTAGGGATGGCCCTTGAACACCGTGTCCATCAGCCTGCCGATACTGGCCAAGGCGCGAGGATCGTGGCCGAGCAGATGCGGCGCAATTTCGATGACGCCGGCGCGAGTGCCGGCCGAGAATGCCGGCGAGTAGAAATTGCCGAGCGGCGCCATCTCGCCCCAGCCGGTCAGCCCGCTGTCGGAGGTGATTGCGACGATCACCGCGTCGAACGCGGCGGCGACACGCCCCTTGGACATGCGGTAGGGCCCGTCCACAAAGGGCTGCACGACATGGTAGGCCTTGATGGTTTTGATCCGCAATTTTTCTGTCCGTCGCTGTGACGCCCTGACGAAGCCGCCAACCTGCATCGTCCGCTGGGCTCAACTGCCGTCAGGCCGGTTGCGCGTCAGGCCGGCGCGATCGGCCTTGACGCCTCTGGAAACACACTGTTCGAGGCAGCGCGCATAGGCAAGCAATTCTTCGAAGCTGTGCCGATGTCGCCGGCCTTGTCGAACTGCTCAGCAAAACGGCGCCCTCGGCATAGCCGGGGGCGCCGCTGGACCGGGCCTGATGGGGGGTATCAGGTGGCAGGTTTCTGTGGCAGCGGCGAGACAGGCATTCCCGGGCCGATCTTCTGCAGATTGCCTGTTATCACCTGGTCGCCTTCCGCTACGCCGCTCGAGATCGCCACCAGGTCGCCGTTGGTCGGCCCCAGCGAAACAATGCGCTGGTCGACAGTATTGTCCTTGCCGACGACGTAGAGATACTTGCCGAGCTGGCTCGATCCCAATGCCGTCTGCGGCACCATCAGTGCACCTGGCTGCTGCTTGATATGCAGCCTGACGCGAACATATTGGCCCGGCAGCAGCGTGAACTTGGCATTGCCGATCGTCGCGCGTGCGGTGATGGTGCCGGTCGAGCGATCGACCGTGTTGTCGATGAAGGTGAGCTGACCTCTCTGGCGCGGTTCCGTATCGCCGGGAAGCAGGACGTCGACATCGATGGGTCCCGTCGCGCGGGCTTCCTCGATCTGCGCCAGATCCGTTTCGCTCGGATTGAAGGTGACATAGATCGGGTCGAGCTGCACCAGCGTGTTGAGCACTGTGCCGGCGACGCTGACCAGCGTTCCGACCGAGGCCTGGTTGCGGCCGACGCGCCCGGCGAACGGCGCCTTGATTTCCGAATAGCTCAGATTGAGCTCGGCGGTCCGCACAGCCGCCTGGTTGACGGCGAGCGATGCTTGGGCCTCGCGCAAGCTGCTGGTGCGCTGGTCGAACGCATCCTTGGCGATGTATCCGCTCTTGGCCAGTTCGGTGCCGCGACCAAGGTTGGATCGTGCATAGTCGAGCGTTGCCTCGTCGCGCTGGACCTGAGCCTTCGCCTGTTCAAGGGCAGCCTGGAAATCTTCTGGAGCGATCTTGTAGAGAAGGTCGCCCTTCTTGACATCGCTGCCGTCGGGCGCGACCTGCTCCTGCAGATACCCCGGCACGCGCGCCTGCAGCGTGATGCTGCGGATCGGCTCGGTGCGAGCGGCATAGTCGAGATAGATAGGGATCGTCTTCTTGACGACGCTCACCACTGGCACCGGCATGACAAAAGCCGCGGGCTCGGGCGCCGCGGGCTCAGGCGTTGCCGCCCCTGCCGTGCCGGCGTTGAGGCCGAAATTACCCATGTCGAGCAAGTGGACGCTGGCCATCGAGACCGCCCCCACGGCAACAGCCGCTCCCAACGCAATTTTCCATTTACGCATGATCATTCTCCAATTCTATTCGGCCGCTTCGGCCAATCGCTCGAAAGCGGGTTCGGCAGTTGGTTCAGTCGGTTCGGCGACAGGCTCGCTCTTGCTGCCGCGCTCGCGCAGCTGCTCGATCACCGCGTAGAAGACCGGCACGAACACCAGCGACAGGATCGTCGCTGCGACCATGCCGCCAAAGACGGTGGTGCCGATCGACTGGCGGCTGGCTGCACCGGCACCTGTCGAGAACATCAGCGGCAGCACACCGAGGATGAACGCGAAGGCCGTCATCAGGATGGGTCGCAGCCGCAGGCGCGCCGCTTCCATTGCGGCGTCGACGATGCTGAGACCTTCCTCGCGCCGGCGCCGGGCAAACTCCACGATCAGAATGGCGTTCTTTGCCGCCAGCCCGATCAGCATGACGAAACCGATCTGCGAATAGACGTCGATCTGCATGCCGCGCATAAGCAAGGCGACAAAGGCGCCGAACAGGGCAAGCGGCACCGCGAGCAGGACCATGAAGGGCATGGCCCAGCTCTCATATTGGGCGGCAAGGATCAGGAAGACGAAGACCATGGCGAGACCGAAGACGATCGAGGCGATCGATCCGGCCTTGAGCTCCTGATAGGTGATGCCCGTCCATTCGTAGCCGAAATCCTTCGGCAGCGCCGTGGCGGCGGCACGTTCCATCGCAGCGACCGCCTGGCCCGAGGAGAAGCCGGGTGCGGCACCGCCATTGATCAGGGCCGACGCATTGTTGTTGTAATGCGGGACGGTTTCCGGGCCGACGATAGGCACCAGCTTGCCGAGCGTGCTCAACGGCACCATGCCGCCGGAGGCATTGCGCACATAGAGCCGCGAAATGTCGGCCGCACCCGCACGCGCATCCTTGTCGGCCTGGATCGTCACCCGGAAGGTGCGGCCGAACAGGTTGAAGTCGTTCACATAGAGCGAGCCGAGATAGATCTGCAGTGTGTTGAACACGTCGGGCAGGCTGAGGCCGAGCAGCTTCGCCTTGTTGCGATCGAGGTCGTAGTTGAACTGCGGCGTCGAGGTCGAGAACGACGAGAACAATTGCTGCGGGTTGAGTTCGGGCTGCTTGCGCGCTTCGGCCAGCACTGCCTGCGTCGCGTCGTTGAGCGCAGCGCTGCCGCGACCGGTCAGGTCCTCCACCTGGAATTCAAAGCCGCCGGTCGTGCCGATGCCCGGGATCGAAGGCGGATCGAAGCTTAGCGCGAACGCTTCCGGAAGTTCCATGAGCTTCGAGCGCACGTCGGCGACGAGCTTCGAGGCGCTCTGGTCAGGGCCGCGTTCGTCCCATGGCTTCAGGATGGCGAATTCCACCGCCGAGTTCGACTGGGCGGCACTGGTGAGGAAGTTCAAGCCGCTGATCGAGCCGACGATATCGACACCAGGCGTGTTCTGCAGGATCTCGCGTGCCTTCCGCGCCACCGCGTCGGTGCGTTCCAGCGACGCCCCATCCGGCAATTGGATGACCACGAAGAAATAGCCCTGGTCCTCGACCGGAAGGAAGGTCGATGGCAGGCGCTGCCAGACGAAATAGGTCGCGACAAGCCCAGCCGCGAATATGCCGAGCATGATCCAGCGCAGGCGGATGAGGAAGCGCACACCATTGGCATAGGCATGCGACAGCCGATCGAAGCCCGTGTTGAACCAGCGGAACAGCACGAATTGCGTTGCCGGGCGGTGGCGCAGGAAAGCGGCGCTCAGCGCCGGGGTGAGCGTCAGCGAGACGAAGGCGGAGATGCCGAAGGAGATCGCCACCGTCAGGGCAAATTGATTGTAGAGCCGGCCAGAAACGCCGGGTATGAAGGCGACCGGCACGAACACGGCCATCAGCACGGCGGTTGTGGCGATGATCGGGCCGGTGACCTCGGCCATCGCCGCGCGCGTCGCAGCCAGCGGTTTTAGGCCGGCCTCCAGCTGGCGTTCGACATTCTCGACGACGACGATCGCGTCATCGACGACGAGGCCGATCGCCAGCACCATGCCGAGCAGGCTGAGCATGTTCAGCGAGAAGCCGAACATGTACATGACGACGAGCGTGGCCACCAGCGACACGGGAATCGCGATCGTCGGGATGATCGTGGTGCGCCAGCTCTGCAGGAAGATGAACACCACCGCGACGACCAGGACCAGCGCCTCGCCGAGCGTGACCACCACGTCGTGCATCGACGCCGAAACGAAACGTGTCGTATCGTAATGCATGGCGTAGCTGACGCCCTTGGGGAAGCGGGCCGACAGTTCCTGCATCTTGTCCTTGACGCGCTGCTGCAGATCGAGCGCGTTCGAGCCCGGCATCTGGTAGACCGCAAGCACCACGGTCGGGTCCTCGCCGAAGAACGCCGACGACGAATATTGCAGGGCGCCGAGTTCGATGCGCGCGACGTCGCGCAACCGCACCAGCGAACCGTTCGCGGCATCGGCGCGCACGATGATATCGCCGAATTCCTTGGGATCGCTCAGTCGGCCAACCGCGTTGACCTGCATTTCGAAAGCGGTGCCGGCCGGCGCCGGCGATTGCCCGATCTTGCCGGCCGCGACCTGGACATTCTGCTCGGCAATGGCGTTTTGGACATCGACGGCGGTGATGCCGAGATTGGCGAGCTTGTCGGGATCGAGCCATACGCGCATCGAATAGCGCCGCTCGCCGAAGATCTGCACGTCGCCGACGCCGGGCAGGCGCTTCAGCGGGTCGACCACTTGCAGGTAGGCGAGGTTGCTGAGCGCGACCGGATCGACGGAGCCGTCGGGCGAGGTGAGATTGACGATCAGGACGAAGTTCGGGTTCTGCTTCTTGATGGTCACGCCGCCCTGGTTGACAATGGCCGGCAGCGAGGACGCCGCCTGTGAGACGCGGTTCTGGACATCGACGGCGGCGGTGCTCAGGGGATAGCCGACCTCGAAGGTAACGGTGATCGTCGACGAGCCGTCATTGGAGCTCGACGACGACATGTAGGTCATGCCTTGAACGCCGTTGATCTGCTGTTCGAGCGGCGTCGTGACGGTGTCGGCCACGACTTGCGCACTGGCGCCAGGATAGTTGGCGCTGACCACCACCTGAGGCGGCGTGATATCGGGAAACTGCGAGACAGGCAGCAGGAAATAGCAGATCGTCCCGGCGAGCACCATGATGATGGCGATCGACGATGCGAAGATCGGACGGTGGATGAAGAAATTTACCATGACACGCACGCCTCGCCCGATGCTCTTGCCTGGCCAAAGGCCTTGGCCACCCTTGACAGCCGCCGGCTGCGGCTTTGCCCGGAATCTTCCAGGAAACGAGGCGGCGCCTTGCGGCTGCGGCCTTGCGCATCCGCAAGGCTACGCAGCATCGTCTCGAAAGAGCGCGGGTCGACACGGTCGGCCTGCATCAGCATCCGGATCATCGGATCCTTCACAACTTCGTCGATCGTCAAATCTTTGCGCTGCGACATCGTAGCGGCTCCTGGCTTTGGCGATCTGTGGCGTACGCCGCCGCAGATCGGGTGGTCTTCCTTTTCGCGGCCAAAGTCGCCTGGGGCGCAGTTTCATGCCTGGGCCGATTTGGCGGAGGCTGTTCACAGGCGCCTGCGAGATTGACACGAGGCAATGGGGGTGTTACCAGTAAGTAACATCTAGAAGTTACAGACCGGTAACACCCTAGTCAAGAGGTGTGCCGAGGGATTTTTCGGAAATCCCGGAAACCAAGGAGGTTTTGATGGAAGACGGCACGGCGGAACGGATCCGCCCCCGGGATCGCATCCTGGAGACGGCACGGGATATGTTCCACAAGCATGGCATCAAGGGCGTCGGCGTCGACGCGATCACTGAGGCCGCCGGTACCAACAAGATGACGCTCTACCGTCATTTCGAGTCCAAGGACGATCTGGTCATCGAGTGCCTGCGGGCGACCGCATGCAGCGCCAACGCGATGTGGCAAAAGTTCGAGGCGGAGCATCCGGGCGACAAGCTTGCGCAACTGCATGCCTGGGTTCGGATGGCAGCCGATTGCCTGATGATGGACGGCCGCGGTTGCGACATGGCCAACGCCGCCATCGAGTTGAGCGAGACCGACCATCCGGCCCGTCGGGTCATCAAGGAACTCAAGCAGGCTCAGCGCGACCGTCTCGTCGGCCTGTGTCGGGATGCCGGCATCGGACAGGCAGAGCTTCTCGCCGATACATTGTCGCTGCTGCTTGAAGGCGCCCGTGTCAGCCTGCAAAGCGTCGGAGCCGAAGGCCCCAGCGCGCAGTTTGTCCGCATGGCGGAAGGCCTGATCACCTCGTTCAGGGCCAGATAGTCTCGCAAGCGGCGAAACGATCGCTGGCGTGTCATTGCAAGCCGCGCCGCGAGTACTCTTTTGCCTTGGCATGTGCTGTCATCTCACGTCTCCGTTGCCGGTCTGTCGCCGCGCTCTTGCGCGCGGCGGTCGCTGCTGGTTGAGAGCAGGCTAGGCCCGATAGCGAATTGGTGAGAGTGACAAGTGTGGCGGGATTCCAATGGGGCTGCGGCGCTGCCCGAACCAGCCATTGGCGATTGCCGCCGCCTTGCCCGACACCCAAGAACAAAAAAAGCCCGCTGCCGGGAGGAGGTGGCAGCGGGCTCGATTTCGAATACGACGCGGGAGGAGGTGCGCCGCACTCAGCGTCGGCATCGCATCTGGGAGGAGTAGATGGCCGACAACTGCGAAACTAGCGGTTGCCCAATGATTCGGCAATAGCAAAAGATGCATAGCAGATGTGCAGATTCGCGCTATCAACCGAATATTAACCATCGCCGCGACCAACCGTGGCGCTTGCGTGGCATCACTGGACCGGAACGTTCTCCTTGAAGATCAGGCGCGGTTCGATGAATTTCCGCGTCAGATAGGGCGCCGAGGAAGCGATCGAGCCGAGCAGGCGAATGACTGATTGCTCGGCGATCAGCCGTGCATTCTGGTCGATGACGACATCGAGCAGATCGTCGACGAGATAGCCGCGTGTCGCCCTTGTCAGGTCGTGACAGATGAACACCGGCTTCCTTTGCGGCTTGGCTTCCAGCAGCGCTCTCGCCACGCCAGAGCGTCCGGCGCCGACGCAATAGATGCCGAGCAGTTCCGGCTCGTTGTGCAGCGCCTTCATCGTCGCCGTGTAGCTGATATCAGGCTCGTCGTTGATCTCGACGGCGCTGGTCACGGTCAAATTGCGGAACTCCTCGCTGAGCACCGAGCGAAAGCCCATTTCGCGTTCTTCATGCCCGCGATAGGAGCGTGAGCCGACGATCATTGCCAGATGGCCCGTGCGGCCGCCCAGGAAACGTCCCATCAAAAGGGCTGCGGTGCGCCCGGCGACACGGTTGTCGATGCCGACATAGGCCGATCGCGGCGCGCCCGGAACGTCCGACACCAGCGTGACCAGGCGGATGCCGGCTTCGACGATCTCGCGCAGGATGTTGCGCGTTCTCGGGTGATCGATCGCAATGACACCGACGCCGTTCGCCCTAAGCGAGAGGTTTTCGACGGCCGCCTGCAACGCGTTCGGCGAGATCCCGGCGAGCTTGTGGATCCGACAGGAGGCGACAAGTGGCAAGCGTGCGGCATAGTCCTCGATATGATTTGCCAGATCCGTCATGAAGGCGTTCGAGCCGATCGGCAGGAAGAACTCGAGATGCGCCGGCCGCGAGGGCAGCGTGACCTGATCCACGACCGGCAGATAGCCAAGCTGCTTGGCCGCCTCCATCACCCGCTGCCGGTTGGCGGCGCTGGCGCCCGGCCGGTTGTTCAGCACCCGGTCGACCGTCGCGGTCGACAGCCCGCAGCTTCTGGCGATGTCCGCAACGGTGGCTTTCATAGTCGCAGTCATAGGAGCCGATGTGATCCTGTACCAGAGATACGGCCAACCCGGCTTCCAACTGGCCACTCAGCCTTGTGGTTGCTTCCCCTGCGCGATGGCGTCGTGGATCTCCTTGTCGGACATGCCGGTGATGATCCGTTCGACTTCCGCGACGTTGGTGTTCTTCGGATCGATATCGTCGGCAACCACCTTGCCGCGGCGCATGACGACGATGCGGTCGACCACCTGGAAGACGTGGTGGATGTTGTGGGCGATGAAGATGCAGGAATGGCCCGAATCGCGGGCGCTGCGCACGAAGCTCAGCACACCTTGCGTCTCGGCGACGCCGAGATTGTTGGTCGGCTCGTCGAGGATGATGAGGTCGCTGTCGAAATGCATGGCGCGCGCGATCGCCACCGCCTGCCGCTCGCCGCCTGAGAGTGAGCCGATTGGTGTGGTCGGCGGGATGTCCTTCGAGATGCCGACCTGCTTGAGCAGATCGCGGGCAACCACGTTCATCGCCTCCTGGTCCATACGGTTGAGGAAACGCGGCGGCTTGATCGGCTCGCGCCCGAGGAACAGGTTGCGCGCGATCGACAATTGCGTGACCAGTGCGGAGTCCTGGTAGATCGTCTCGATGCCGTGGGCGATGGCGTCGCTGGTGCTGCGCAAGTCCACCTTCTTGCCGCGGATGAAGATGTCGCCGCTGGTCAGCGGGACCGCACCCGACAAGACTTTGATCAGCGTCGACTTGCCGGCGCCATTGTCGCCGAGCAGACCGACGATCTCCTTTTCGTTAACATGGAAATTGGCGTCCACCAGCGCTTGCACGCGCCCGTAGGACTTGCGGATGTTTTCCATGCGGACAAGCGGCTCAGCCATGGTTCAAGTCCCCGCCTGATGCCGGCGTTCCAGCCATGAGTGGAGCGCCATCATGCCGAGGATGATCGCGCCGATGAAGATGTTGTAGGCAAGCCCAGGCACGCCGATCAGCACGATGCCGTTGCGCATCACGCGCAGGATCAGGATGCCGAGCACAGTACCGATGATGGTGCCGCGTCCGCCGGTCAGCGCGGTGCCGCCGATCACCACCATGGCGATGACTTCGAGCTCGTAGCCGGTGCCGCTGTTCGGGTTGGCGGCCGAAGTGCGCAGCGAGCTGATGACGCCGGCAAGCGAGGCCATGATCGACGACAGGATGAACAGGCCGATCTTGACGCCGCTGACATTGACGCCGCGCGCCCTTGCCGCATTGGGGTTGCCGCCGGCCGCCTGGATCCAGTTGCCGGTGCGGCTCTGCGTCAGCACGTAGCCAAGTGCGATCGCGGCTGCGATGAACCAGAACAGCGACATGTAGATGCGGAACGGCCCGATGAAGAAATCGCCGACCAGCGCCTCGGCAAGCCAGCTGCCTTCGGCGCTCCAGGTGCGTTGCGGAAATCCGCTGGTGACGAACAGAGCGGTGCCGCGCACCACCAGCAGCATGCCGAGCGTCACCAGGAAGGACGGTATCTTGAGTTGCGTCACGAACCAGCCATTGACCAGCCCGATGAAGGCGGCAACCAGCAAGGCCAACACAAAGCCGGCCTCCAGCGAGGTGAGGCCGCTGTTGAAGAGCGTCCACATCAAGACGGGCGAGAAGCCGAAAAGCGATCCGACGGAGAGGTCGAATTCGCCTGAAGTCATCAACAGCGTCATCGCCAGCGCGATCAGGCCGAGCTCGACCGTGAAGGCGAGTATGTTGCTGATGTTCTGCGGTGACAGGAAGTCGTGGTTGAACCCCCAGAACACGACAAGCTCGACGACGAGCAGCACGAAGGGCCCGAATTCCGGCCTGGCAATCGAGCGTTGGATGATGGAACTGTTTTCCACGTTGGACCCGCGACATGGTTGGAACTGGCCAAGTCCGGCGCCGCATGAGGCGGTTCGAGGCTCAGCGGGATGATGGGGATGATCGCTGCGGCAAGCGCCGCCGCGACCATCCCGATCGCGGTTTTATTTGCCGGACAGGATGTCGTCGTAGACCTGCGCGGTGTCCTTTTCGTAGAGCGCGCCGGTGATCACGTCGAAGCCGGGCGGAATGCCGCTGGCGGCCATGTTGGCGATCGAAAGCGCCACATAGCTGGTCGCCTGCGGATCCTGCCATTGTGCGGCATTGACGTAGCCGGTCAGCACCTCCTGGGTGGTGTCGAGCGAGTTGCCCCAGCCGACGACCGGGATTTCACCCGGCTTGATGCCGGCCTGGTCGAACACCCGCTTGATCGAGCCGGTCACCAGGTCGCCGAGACCGATGATCGCCTTGACCTTGGCCCTGTTGGCGGTGAGATAGTCGACCATGCGGTTGATTGCTTCGGCCTGGTCGAGCGTGGCTTCGGTGATTTCATAGGTGATGCCGAGCGGCTCGAAGACGCTCTTGATGCCCTCTTCTTCCTGGACGCCATAGGTGGCGCCGGGGATTTCAACCGGCATCCAGACAAAATCGCCCTTCTTCACCAGGCCCTTGTCGACCAGATACTGAGCCCAGTTCTTGCCGAAGGTGACGTTGTCGCCGCCGACATAGGCGTTGAAGTCCGCCTTCGGATCGGGCGTGTTGAAGTTGATGATCGGGATGTTTGCCGCTCGTGCCTCCTTGACGAGCTCGATAAGGCTGCCCGGGTCGGGGCTGGTGGTGGTGATGCCGTCGGCCTTTGCCGCGATGGCGGCGCGAACAGCCTCCTGCTGGGACGACACGTCGCCATTGTGGAACGAGGTGTTGACGGTGTTGCCGGTGTCCGTCGCCCATTGCTTGGCGCCGGCGAGGAAGTAGGTCCAGACCGGGTCGGCCGGGCCGCCATGCGAAATCCAGTAGAAGGTCTTGGCCTGTGCCGCCGCCGGAATCGCCAGCGCCAAGATCAAGCCGAATACAAATAGTCGTAGCCTCGTCAGCATTTGATTTCCTCCCATTTTGAAAACGTCCTCCAGCTCCGGCGACGATCACGGCAAGCCTGACCGTATTCTTGCCAGCGGCGATCTGGATGCATCAGAGCATCCGCTTTTTCGACCAATGGCAAGCCTCCATTTGCCAGTGGTAGTTGGCGCACGACAATGCGCCATCAGCCATCCCATCAGATCGCATCAGTTTGGCTGATATCTTTTGCGGCAAGCGGCCTCGGCGCCGAAGACGAGGCGCAGGCGGGACGGAAGCTAAATGAGGTCGGCCCTGGCAAGGTCGCGCATCAGATGGCTGGCGCCGTAGGTCCAGTGGGGACAGTCGGGAGACAGCCGTACCCGGTTGATCAGGGCGCCGAATTTCTCCGATGAGATGGTGACGATGTCGCCGATCTTGTGCGTGAAGCCCTTGCCCTTTTCGCCGCGGTCCTTCGACGGCACGAACATGGTGCCGAGATAGAGCGCCAGCCCGTCGGGGTACTGGTGATGCGGGCCCATGGCGGCGGCGACCAGTTCTTCGGGCGAGCGGCTGATCTCGGCCATCGAACTGGCGCCCTCCAGCGAGAAACCATCCTCGCCCTCGACCTTCAGCCGCACGGTGGCCTGCTTCACGTCACCAATGGAAAAGTTGTCGTCGAACAGCCGGATGAACGGGCCGAGCGCGGCCGAAGCGTTGTTGTCCTTGGCCTTGCCGAGCAACAGCGCCGAGCGCCCTTCGACGTCGCGCAGATTGACGTCGTTGCCGAGCGTGGCGCCGACGATCTTGCCGCTGCCGGCGGCGATCATGGCGATCTCCGGCTCGGGATTGTTCCAGGTGGAGACCGGATGCAGGCCGACATCGGCGCCGAAGCCGACCGACGCCATCGGCTGGCATTTGGTGAAGATTTCGGCGTCGGGGCCGATTCCCACTTCCAGATATTGCGACCAGGCGCCGCGCTGGATCAGCTTGGCCTTGATCTCCATCGCCTCCGGCGAGCCTGGCTTGAGCTTCGACAGATCGTGGCCGATCAGCCCGGCAATGTCGGCGCGAATGGCGTCCGCCTTCTCGGCCGAGCCGCGCGCCTGCTCCTCGATGACCCGTTCGAGCAGGCTGACGACGAAGGTGACGCCGGACGCCTTGACGGCCTGCAGGTCGACCGGGGAAAGCAGGAACGGTTTTTGCGGATCGCGCGCGGCCTGGAAACTGTTGGCGGCGATTGCATCGAGCGACCCGATCGGTTCGCCCGCGGCGTGGACGTAGCCTGCCGGGTCCGGCATCTCGCAGACGTCGCGCACGGTTGGTGCCATGCTGGAGGTGATGTCGAAGACCGTGCCGCCGCGTACCGTGACCACCAGCGGATGCGATGCTTCGCTCGTCCGGGCGCGGCCGATGAAGAGGCCCTCGTCGGGCAGGAGGGTGGCGTTCGTCATGGCTTGCGGTCCTCTGCTGTCTTGTTCTGCGTCGTCGCTGCGGACCGATGGTTCAACAAAAGCCTGGCCGCGGCGGCGGCACTTTCGACAAATTCCCGCCAAAGGTCTATCCCGTTCCTCGCGATCGAGCCCTGCGCTGCATTTCGCATCGGCGGACGCCATCCTCTTCAATCCCCCTGATGCCGAGATCAAAGGCTCTTTCAAAATCATGAAATCGTCACTAGGATTTTCATTTGACGAAGTACATTCAGGTGACTCTTGCCCCTACCGTTTTCCGATCCGATCTGGCAGAAGCCGCCGGCGGCCTCTGCGTTCCGGTCGCTTTTTCCCGGCGGCCAGCGTGCCGATGTCGTCATTGTGGGTGGCGGGATTCTCGGTCTGTCGACAGCCTTGCATGCAGCCCGGTTCGGCCTTGCCGTGCAGGTGCTGGAAGCCGGCGAAATCGGCCAAGGCGCATCGGGCCTGAATGGCGGTCAGGTCATCCCCGGCCTGAAATATGATCCGGAATGGCTGCTGGAGCATTTTGGCTCCGAACGCGGCGAGATCCTCGTCAATTTTGCCGCCTCGACGGCGGACGCCGTCTTCGAATTGATCCGCGACGAGAAACTGGCGGTGCCGTTCGTCCGCAATGGCTGGATCCAAGCAGCGCACACCGAGACGGCGCTGAAGGCGGCGGCGAACAGGGACCGGCAGTGGCGGAACCGTGGCGCCGATGTCCGGCTTCTGAGCCAGACCGAGATCGCCGCGTTGACTGGCGCGCAGGGCTATCTCGGTGGCTGGCTCGACCGCCGCGCCGGCGTGATTGATCCGCTTGCCTACACGTCGGAACTGGCACGGATCGCCTCGGCCGCGGGCGTGAAGATCGCCGAACACCAGAAGGTGATACGCCTCGACAACAACGCCGGCAATTGGCGCATCTCGACGGAGGGCGGCGCCGAATTGCAGGCCAAAGCGGTCATTCTGGCGACGAACGCCTATACCGGCGACCTGCTCCCTGGTCTCGCCGAAACGATCGTTCCGCTGCACTCCTTCCAGATCGCGACAGCACCGCTGCCGTCCCATCTGGCGGCCGGGATTTTACCGGAAGGGCAAGCAGTATCGGACTCACGTCGCATCCTCGTTTATTACCGCAAGAGTGCCGACGGGCGGCTGGTGCTCGGCGGGCGCGGCCGAATGGCGCTGCCGACCAGCGAAAGTGATTGGGCGCATCTCGAGCGCGCGCTGCTCCGGCTCTATCCGGCGCTATCCGGAGTCGCCATCGAAAAGCGCTGGTTTGGCCGGGTGGCGATGACGTCGGATCACCTCCCGCATATCCACGAGCCCGAGCAGGGCCTGATGGCAGTGGTCGGCTGCCAGGGCCGTGGCGTCGGCCTGATGACCGCGCTTGGCGAGCGCATTGCTGGCTATCTGGCGAGCGGCGACGCCAGGCAATTGCCGTTCCCGGTTTCGCAGATCCGGCCGATCCCATTCCACGTCTTTCGGCAGGTCGGCGTCGCCGCGACGATCGCCTGGTATCGTATGCTGGATGCATTCGAGCGCTGATTTTATGCCGACGCAGGAATCAGCTTGACAGTTTCATGATTATGAAAAATTCTTGAGTGATTTCAAATTTCGATGGGCAACCCCGATGTCGACCGTCGTTGCAAGGCAGCCGCTGCCGGAGTCCCGATCCTCGACGGGTTTCCGGTTGGCCATGCTGCTGCCGGGCGGGCTGGTCACCTTCTTCCTGATCCTGTTTGCCCTCGGCCTCGTGGTTTTCCTCGCCCTTCGCGGCAATGACGGTTCGCTGCTGGGCGCCGGTTTCACTTTTGCGAATTTCATCACCGTGGCATCCGACCCGCTCTACTGGACGGTAACGCTGCGCTCGCTGGCCATTGCCGGCCTGGTGACGCTGGCGACGGTCGTCACCGCCTATCCCGTCGCCTACTACCTGGCCTTCCATGCCGGACGGCGGCGCGGGCTGCTGCTGTTTCTGGTGACGCTGCCGTTCTGGACCAGCTATCTCTTGCGCGTTTTCGCCTGGAAGATCGTGCTTGCCTACAATGGCGTGCTGAACTCGGCGCTCATCGAAAGCGGCATCTGGTCCGAACCGACACTGGCGTTTCTCAACACGCCGGCCGCCGTCGTCGTCACGCTGGCTCACGCCTATGCGCCGTTCGCCATCCTGCCTATCTATGTGGCGCTGGACACGATCCCGAAATCGCTGCTCGAAGCTGCTTCCGATCTCGGCGCCAGACCGTTCACCAGCTTTCGCCGCGTCGTGCTGCCGAATTCGATGCCGGGGGTGCTGGCGGCGGCTCTCGTCGTCTTCGTGCCGTCGGTCGGCGATTATGTCACCCCGGCGCTGGTCGGCGGCCCTGCCAGCACCATGATCGGCTCGCTGATCCAGGCCCAGTTCGGCAAGGCAAATGACTGGCCGTTCGGCGCAGCACTCGCCGTTGCCGTCATGCTGGTCATCCTTGCCGTGGTGCTGGTCGTGCGTTCCGCCGACCGCAGGTTTGGCAGCCGCACATGAGCGCCGCGCGCATAGACGCAACGCAAGGTGGCCGCTGGCTCGGCGCCTACGTGCTTGTCTATCTGGTATTCCTCTATTTGCCGATCTCGCTGATCCCGCTGTTTTCCTTCAACGATTCGATCCAGGCGGCGTTTCCGCTGCAAGGCTTCACGTTTGAATGGTACACGACGCTGTCCGGCAATTCGGCGCTGTCCGGCGCGCTTGCCAACAGCCTCGTCATCGGTGCAATTGCCGCCACCGGTGCCACGCTCTGCGGCATTACCGTGTCCTACATGGATCTTTTTGGCCGTTCGCCGCCTGCCTTCACGATCAGCGCTATCGCGCGGCTGCCGATACTGATCCCCGGCGTCATCGTCGGCATCTCGCTGCTGATCCTGGTCAACCTCATTGGCTTCGGTCCGTCACGCACCGCCATCGTGCTCGGCCACATATTGGTGGCGCTGCCGACGACGGTGGTGATCATGAAAAGCCGCTTCGCCGCTATACCCAAGACCATCCACGAGGCGGCACTCGATCTCGGCGCCTCCGACTGGACGACATTCAGGCGGGTCATGCTGCCGCTCAGCCTGCCCGCCATTGTATCAGCGTTCATGCTGGCCTTCCTGATCTCCTTCGACGAGTTCATCGTCGCCTTCTTCCTCGCCGGCACCGAACCGACCTTGCCGCTTTATATCTGGAGCCAGCTGCGTTTCCCGAAATCGCTGCCGACCGTCATGGCACTGGGCACGGCCATCCTGGCCGTGTCCTTCGTCATCGCGGCAATTGCCGAAATCCTGCGCCATCGCGGGCTCGCCGCCGCTCAGCGGCCAGTGCCCGCCAACCTGCCCAAACCAGAAGAAACCGAAAGAGGAGAACTGCAATGGCATTCGACCTGAAATCGATAAATCGCAAGACAGTCCAAGCCGGATTGGCAGCCTTCGCGCTGGCGCTTTCGTCGACCGTCGCGCTTGCGGCCGACAAGCTGCAATATTTCACCTGGTCGGGCTACGAACTTCCCGACTTCAACAAGAGCTTCCTCGCCGCACACCCCGATGGCGTCGAGGCCTCGATGTTCGGCGACGACGATGACGCCTTCACCAAGGTCAAGGCCGGTTTCCGTCCTGACGTCGCGCATCCCTGCTACGACAAGGTGGCGCGCTGGAACAGGGAAGGCCTGCTGCAGCCAATCGACACCAAGCGCATCAAGAACTGGGATTCGATCTTTCCGGTTTTCAAGAACCTGCCCGACCTGCAGGCCGGCGACGGCAAAGTCTGGATGGTGCCGTGGGACTGGGGCAACACCTCGATCCTTTACCGCACCGATCTGGTGAAGAACCCGGAGCCGAGCTGGAACCTTTTGTGGGACAAGCAATATGCCGGGCGCATGGCGACGATCGATGCCGTCCACGACACGCCGGTGGTGGCGGCGCTTCTCGCCGGTGTCAATCCGTTCGACATGACGCCGGAACAGATGGAAAAGGTGGCTGAAAAACTGCGCGAGCAGCGCCCGCTGCTCTCCAACTACACCACCGACATGACCTCGGTCGAACAGGCGCTGGCGAGTGGCCAGTTGGTCGCCGCCATGACCTGGAACGCGTCGGCCACCTCGCTGAAGAAGCAGGGCGTGCCGGTCGAGTTCATGAAGCCTAGGGAAGGCATGCTGACCTGGTCGTGCGGCTTCGTCATGCTCAAAGACGCCAAGAATGTCGACCTCGCCTATGATTTCATCAACAGCCGGCTGGAGACGGATTCGGGAAAATACCTGATTCAGACCTATGGTTACGGCAGCTCAAACAGCTCGGCCTTCGCCGCGGTGCCGAAGGAGGAACTGGAAAAGCTGCAACTGCCGTCCGATCCGGAAGTGATGCTGAAGACTACCGTCTTCACCGGGCCGATGAAACAGAATGACGAACTCGCCAAGATGTTCGAGAAGGTCAAGGCAGGCGGCTGAGTTCGCTCTTCCTTCTCCCCTTGTGGGAGAAGGTGGATCGGCGCGTAGCGTCGAGACGGTAGAGGGGTGCTGGACAGAATGCGGGGTTTGCCAAGCTGGAACACCCCTCATCCGTCCGAGCGGAGCCTGTCCTCGGGCTTGCCGGAGGCAAGACCCGTGGGCTCGGCCACCTTCTCCCACAGGGGGAGAAGGGAAAGTGCTGGCGAACGAGGAAGTATGCATGGATATACTGGACCAAGCGGCTGAAAAGCCGAAAGACGACGCCGATGTGCGGGTCGGCCGGCGCGTGCGGGCGCTCAGACTGGAACGCAGTCTTTCGCTGGCCGAGCTTGCCGCCAAGGCCGGCGTTTCGATCGGTGCGCTCAGCCAGATCGAGCGCGGCTTGTCCTCGCTTCGCGTCAAGGTGATCTGGCCGCTCGCCGCCGCTCTCGACATCGAGCCGTCGGCGCTGATTGCTGACGGCAACGATGCCGTCAGCGATCTCTATTGCGTGCGCGCCAACAGTCGGCGCCAGATCCCGGTGAAGTCGGAAGGCATCGCCAAGGCGCTGCTGTCGCCGCCGGCCGCTACGCTCACCGGCATGCTGGTGACGGTAGAAGCCGGTGGCGGCACCGTCGAAGCCTACGCCCATCCCGGCCACGAATTCGGTTTCGTCCTGTCGGGCGAGGTCGAACTCGTGATCGATTCAACCACCTACGGGCTGAAGACCGGCGACAGCTTCGCCTTCAAGAGCACCTTGCTGCATGCCTTCCGCAATCCGGGCGCCGAGCGCTGCCAGATCCTCTGGGTCAACACGACCAAGCCGTCCGAGGTTCGCGATGGCGCCTGATCCTCTCGTCCGGCTGGAGGCGGTGTCGAAGATTTTCCCCGGCGGCATTGTCGGACTCGACGCCGTCGATCTCAACATTGCCCGCGGCGAGTTCCTGACCTTGCTCGGCCCATCTGGCTGCGGCAAGACCACTAGCCTGCGGGTGATCGCAGGATTCGAAAGCCCGTCGAGCGGACGGGTGCTGCTCGACAGCCGTGACATTACTTCGCTGCGGCCGTTCGACCGTCCCGTCAACACCGTGTTCCAGGACTATGCGCTGTTTCCGCACATGGACGTCGCCGAAAACGTCGGCTTCGGCCTGTCGCTGCGCAAGCTTTCCGGGGCAGAACAGGCAAAGCGCGTCGGCGAAGCGCTCGACATGGTTGGCCTTGCCGAGAAGCTCGGCGCCCGCGTGTCCGAATTGTCTGGCGGCCAGCGTCAGCGCGTCGCGCTTGCCCGTGCGATTGTCTGCGAACCACGTGTGCTGCTGCTCGACGAGCCGCTGTCGGCGCTCGATGCGCATCTGCGCGAACAGATGCAGGTCGAATTGAAGCGGCTGCAGTCGCGGCTCGGCACCACTTTCGTCATGGTCACCCACGACCAGACCGAGGCGCTGTCGATCTCCGACCGTATCGTCGTCATGAACAAGGGCCGCATCGAGCAGATTGCGCCGCCGGCCACGCTCTACGACCGGCCCGCCACCAAATTCGTCGCCAGTTTCATCGGCACGATGAACCTGCTGCAGTCGCGCTTTGTCGGCCGTGACGGCGATCGGTTGCGTTTCGCCGCCGGCGCCCTGCCGCTCGAAGCCACGTCGGAAACCGGCGAAGTGCCGGGAGAAGGCGCGGTGCGAACCATCGGAGTGCGTCCGGAGGATCTTTTGGCGGCGACCGAAGCAGCGACCGGCACCGCGCCGGTGCGGGTGAGCAGCATCGTCTTTCACGGCCGCACCTTGCGCCTGCACGCCGAATTGGGGCAGGGGATACCAGTGGTGATCGATGCGCCACGCCGGGCGGAAGGTTTTCAATTCAGCGTCGGCGACGTGGCGCATATCAGCCTGCGCCGCGGCGCTAACTGCCCTATGCTGCCCATCTAACCCTATCCTTCCAGAAAACCGGAGGCACTACCCATGAGCAATCACCTGAACTTCTTTATCGACGGAAGATGGGTCGCGCCCGTGGTGCCGGCGACGCTGGATGTGATCGATCCGTCCACCGAAGAGGCCTACACCAAAATCTCCGTCGGCTCGAAGGCCGATGTGGACCGCGCCGTGGCAGCGGCGAAGGCGGCCTTTCCGGCCTTTTCGCAGACCAGCAAGGCCGAGCGCCTGACGCTGCTGAAGCGCATCCTAGAAATCTACAACGAGCGCTACGAGGACATCGCCCAGGCTGTCAGCCAGGAGATGGGCGCGCCGATCACCTGGGCGCGCCAGGCGCAGGCATGGGCGGGCAGGGCTCATATGGAGTCCACCATCAAGGCGCTGGAGGATTACGAATTCAGCGAGAAGCGCGGCGCCACCATGGTGGTCAAGGAGCCGATCGGCGTCTGCGCGCTGATCACACCGTGGAACTGGCCGCTTAACCAGATCGTCTGCAAGGTGGCGCCGGCGATCGCCGCCGGCTGCACGGTCGTGCTGAAGCCTTCCGAGATCGCGCCGATCAGCGGCATCGTCTTTTCGGAAGTGATGGAAGCGGCCGGCACGCCGAAGGGGGTCTACAACATGGTCAACGGCACCGGTCCGGATGTCGGACAGGTCATGGCCGGACATCCCGATGTCGACATGGTTTCCTTCACCGGCTCGACCCGGGCCGGCATCATCGTCGCCAAGACGGCGGCCGAGACGGTCAAGCGCGTAGCGCAGGAACTCGGCGGCAAATCGCCCAACATCGTGCTTGCCGATGCCGACTTCGAGAAGGCCGTGCGCAAGGGCGTCAACGCGTGTTTCGGCAATAGCGGCCAGTCCTGCGATGCGCCGACGCGCATGCTGGTGCCGGCCGCCCGCCACGATGAGGCGCTGGCGATCGCCAAGAAGGCGGCCGAGGCGCACAAGGTCGGCGATCCGCGCTCGGAAGAGACCAAGCTCGGGCCGGTGGTCAGCAACATCCAGTTCGACAAGATCCAGCGGCTGATCGAGGCCGGCATCGCCGAGGGTGCAACGCTGGTCGCCGGCGGTCCCGGCCGGCCGGAGCATCTTAATCGCGGTTATTACGTGCGGCCGACCGTCTTCGGCCACGTCACGCCGGGCATGACCATCGAGCGGGAAGAAATTTTTGGGCCGGTGCTTTCGGTCATCTCCTATGATGACGACGATGACGCGGTGAAGATCGCCAACGACACTGTCTATGGCCTCGTCGCCTACGTGCAGTCAGGGGATATCGACCACGCGCGCAAAGTCGCCGGCCGCCTGCGCGCCGGACAGGTCTCGATCAACTATCCGGAGTGGGACACCTTCGCGCCGTTCGGCGGCTACAAGCAATCCGGCAACGGCCGCGAATATGCCGATTGGGCGATCCACGATTTCCTCGAGATCAAGGGCATCATCGGCTACGGCGCTTAGGGCTTAACCCGAACAGCGCCGCGCATCCAAGAAGGTCGCTGTAGCGGGTCATCCGAGCTATTCGGCGGCTTCGCGGACAGGGATCAGGCGCCGCTCGACCTGCTGGAGATGCAGGCGCATCGCTGCCGCCGCACCGCCGAGGTCACGCTCGGCGATCGCCTCGACGATCCGTTCATGGTCGGCGAAGCTGTGATGGTCTGCCGGAGGGCGGACGCCTTCTGAACGGAGACGTCCCCAGACCACGGTGCGGCGCACGGCGTTCAGCACGTCGAACAGGCCGAGCAGAACATTGTTGCGGCTCGCCTGCGCAATCTGCCGGTGGAGCAGATTGTCGACATTCTCATATTGCCGCCACGTGACTGCCTCCCGCGTCTGCACCAGCGATTGCCGCATCGCGGCGATATCCGAAAGCGTGGCGTGCAGCGCCGCTTCGCGCGCAATTTCGGGCTCAAGGATGAGGCGCGCGCGCATCACGTCGGCCGGATTGGTGCGCCCGGCGATTTCCGAAATGCCGATCGTCTCCTCGACCGGCCCGCTGCCGACGAAGGTGCCCCTGCCGACGTGACGCCAGATGCGGCCATCCTTCTCGAGAACCGCCAGCGCCTTGCGCAGATCGCCGCGCGATACGCCGAGGCTCTCCGACAGTTCCCGCTCGGCAGGCAGCCGCGTCTCACCGGCATGATCCATCTGGGCAAGATAGGCCTGCAGCTGAACCAAGGCGGCGTGGCCGCCATTACCGGGATCGTCCATCAATTTAACCAATCCGCATATGCTTTCCTCTGCCGGTGTTAAAACGATTAGTGGAAACCGTCAACTGCCGAGTTTTCTGGGCACGCCCGTTCGATACGGTGCAGTTTCTCCTTGACCAATCCGTCCCGTAGTCTTAACCAATCAAGGAAATGGTTACAAAAAACGGGAGGAATGACAATGGCCGGCGTGTCCAGACGTACCATCCTTGCCACCGCTTTCGCCGCGGTCCTAGCATGTGCAGCGCCCTTGTCGGCCGCAAATGCGGGCGATATGCGCATTGCATTCGGCGACCTTCCCGGGATCGAATCCATTCAGACGCTCGCCGCGATAGAGCGGGCCAGGGAGCGCGGCGTGAATGTCGAACTCATTGTTCTCAATGACGAGGATCTGGCTGCCCAGGCCATTGTCGGCGGCCAGGCCGATGTCGGCATTGGCGCGCCCTATACCTTGATCCAGAAGGTCGGCGTGCCGATCCGCATTTTCGCGCAGATATCGACGCTGCGCTTCTTTCCCGTCGTCAACAGCGAATTCTACAAGGAATGGAAGGATCTCGACGGGCAGGAGGTCGCAGTCCAGGCGCGCGGCTCAGGCACCGAAGCGGTCATGCTGCTGATGGCGAAAAACCACGGCATCAAGCTCGGCAACATCAGCTATGTCCCGGGTTCCGAGGTTCGCCGCAATGCGCTGCTCCAAGGGACCATCAAGGCGTCGATCGTCGATGCCGCCAACAGGCGCGCGCTCGAAGCCGAAGCCCCCGGCAAGTTCATCGTTCTGCCGGTCGAGGATCTCGGCGCCTCTGACGAAGCGCTTTTCGCGACCGCGGACTATCTGAAGAACAGCGCCGCCGACGTCGACATCCTGGTCGAGGAACTGATGAAGACCGCGCGCGAGATCACCGCGAGCCCGGCGGTCGCCGTCGAGCTTCGCAACAAATACAAACTGCTGCCGGATCTCGGCGCTGAAGCCGACAGCGAAATCACCGAATACTACAAGGAAACCGCGGAAGCCGGCAGCCTTGCGCTGAATGGCGGCGGAGCCGATGCGGCCAAGGACGACTTTGCCTTCTTCAGCCTTGCCGGCCAGATCGAAGGCGATCCCGCCAGCCTCAAGGTCGAGGACTTCTGGGACGTCTCCGCAATCGACCGCGCCGTCGCCAAGCTCGGCAAGAAATAGGCGCCCAAGCGGATGGCCGTAAGCATCAGAACCGACGGCGAGGCTGCCGGCCTCGCTCCTCTTTCCAATCGCAGCGCAACGGGCGCATCGTGGGACCAGCCGGTCCTGCTCAGGCTGGTGTCGATCGCCCTGTTCGCGGGAATCTGGGAGGTGGCCGGGCGTATTCCCGTCAGCTTCGCTTTCCCGACCTTTTCCGACACGGTCGTCGCGTTCTTCGGACTGCTCGCCGACGGCAGCCTGGCGACCGCCTACCTTTCGACGCTGCAGCCGCTGGTGCTTGGCGTTGTCCTGTCGGCGTTCCTGGGTGTCGGCCTCGGCACGATCTGTGGCCTGTGGCGCACCGGCGAATGGCTGGTGATCCCTGTGTTCATCGTGCTTCAGGCAGCACCGGTCGCCGCCTTCATTCCGATGGTCACCTTTGTCTATGGAATAGGCATGACCGCCAAGACGCTCGCCGTCATGATCCTGGCGCTGCCGGTCATCGTGCTCAACACCTACAAGGCCGTGCGCAACGTCAACGAGTCGCTGCTGGTCATGTGCCGATCCTTCCTCGGCACCCGCTGGCAGACCGTCGCCAAGATCATCCTTCCGGACGCCAGCCCGGTGATTTTTGCCGGCTTGCGCCTTGGAGTCGCTGCCGGCTTCGTCGGCGTGGTGCTCGCCGAACTGCTGATCACCCCGACCGGCATCGGCGACCTCATCACCTTCCACCGCTCGCGCGCCGACTACGCCGAGATGTACGCAACAATCGCCTCGATCATTGCGCTTTCCACCCTGACGCTCGTCTTTCTGCAGTGGGTGGAAGTCCGCGTTTTCAGGCCCGAAAGCAGAGGTGCTTAAGATGGGCGCGACCGCATTGCGAAATGGACCGTCGCCGGTTCCCGCACCGATCGATTCAATCGTGGAAGTGAGGGGAATCTCCAAGACCTACGGCAATGTCGAGGCGCTGCGCGGCATCGACCTCGACTTTCCCAGGGGCAAGCTGACCAGCCTTCTCGGACCCAGCGGCTGCGGAAAGACGACGCTGCTGAAGATCATAGCGGGGCTGATACGGGCCGATGGTGGCACCGTCGCGATCAACGGCAAGCACGTCACCGCACCCGGCCCCGAACGCGCTTTCGTGTTCCAGGATTTTGCGCTGATGCCGTGGGCGACCGTGATGCGCAATGTGGCCTTCGGACTTGAATTGCGCGGCGCCAACAAGGCCGAGCGCGAAGCGATCGCCCGACGCTACATCGCCGAGGTGGGTCTCGCCGGATTCGAGGACAAATATCCGCATCAGCTGTCGGGCGGCATGCGCCAGCGCGTCGGCCTGGCGCGCGCATTGTCGGTCGATGCCGACGTCCTGCTGCTCGATGAACCGTTTTCGGCGGTCGACGAGCAGAACCGGCGGAAATTCCAGGAAGACCTGATCCGGCTGCGCACCAACCAGAACAAGACCTTCATCTTCGTGACGCACTCGATCGAGGAAGCGGTCTACATCTCCGACCGCATCGTCTTGCTGTCGCCGAGACCCGGCCGGGTTTCGCAGATCATCGAACCGGAAATCGATCGCTCCGGCGACCCCGAGCGCATCCATCGCGACAGGCACTATCTCGATACTGTCGAGGAGATCTGGCAGGGGCTGAAGCAGTATGTGGAGTGAGCGGCCGTGACCTTGTTTGGCTACCGTGTGCCAATGATGGCGTCCCTGCTGGTCTGGTGCGTCGTATGGGAAATCGTCGGCCGGCTCGACCTTGTCTTTCTGCTGCCGCCGTTTAGCGACGCGCTGGTTGCAGCGGTCAGCCTGGTGCAGACGCCGTCCTGGCAGAGCGCGACAGTCACGACCCTTCGCGCCTTCGCGACGGGCATGGCCCTGTCGATCGTTGTCGGCGTGCCATTGGGTATCCTGATGGGACGCGTCAAGATCGCCGACGACCTGCTCGGCATGTGGGTCAACATCTTTTCAAGCGCACCGCTCTCGGCGATCGTCCCGGTGCTGATGATCCTGTTCGGCTTCGGCGAGAAGACGATCGTTGCGGCGGTGTTCCTGTTTGCGATCTGGATCATCGTTCTCGACACCCGCGCCGGGGTCCGTCATATCTCGCCGTCGCTGATCGAGATGGCGCGTTCCTACGGCGCCTCGCGCCCGGCGCTCTATAGCAAGATCATCCTGTGGGCGGCCCTTCCGGAAATCCTTGCCGGCATTCGCCTCGGCCTCATCCGCGGCGTCAAGGGCGTCGTCATCGGCCAGTTGCTCGTCGCCATCGTCGGCTACGGTGCGCTGTTCGAAACCTTCTCGCGAAATTTCCGCATGGCCGAATTCTGGGCCTTGACCATCATCCTTTTTGCCTTCGCCCTGCTGATCGCCGAACTGATCGAACGGGCCGAAGCCAAAGTCGAATACTACGCAGGAGCAAGACAGTGAACATGCACGGCACGACTTCAAGCTACGTCATCGAACCGACCGCAATCCCGAGCATCCCGGTGGCGGAAACCGACAAGTTGTTTCCGGTGCACCGGGTCTATTGCGTCGGGCGGAACTATGCCGCGCATGCCGTCGAGATGGGACACGACCCCGACAAGGAGCCGCCATTCTTCTTCCAGAAGAACCCCGACAACCTCGATACGACAGGAGAATTTCCGTACCCTCCGGCCTCTAACGATGTTCATCACGAGATCGAAATGGTCGTGGCGCTGAAGAGCGGCGGTACCGACATCCCGGTCGAAAAGGCTCTGGACTGCGTGTTCGGTTATGGCGTAGGTCTCGATATGACGCGGCGCGACCTGCAAGGGAAGGCGAAGGACATGGGCCGTCCATGGGAGGTCGGCAAGGCCTTCGAGGCATCGGCGCCATGCACGCCATTGGTTCCGGCAAGCTCGACCGGCCATCCCAGCCAGGGCGCGATCTGGCTGGACGTCAATGGTCAGCGAAAGCAGACCGGCGACCTCAACCAGATGATTTGGAAGGTTCCGGAAATGATCAGCTATCTCTCAGGGCTCTTCACGCTGATGCCGGGGGACATCATTCTTTCCGGCACGCCGGCGGGCGTCGGCGCGGTCGTGCGCGGTGATGTTCTTCGCGGTCATATCGATGGCGTCGGCGACCTAGAGGTTCGCGTTGTCTGAAGCGGCCTCGATCATTGAGCGGCTTGCCGCCGGAGCCGACGATGCGCCGGCGATTTCGGCACCCGACAGGATCACGCTCGCGCATGGCGGACTGCGCCGCCTGATCTCCGAGACGGCAGCGCAATTGCATGCACTGGGCCTCGGCCGTGGCGACCGGGTGGCCATCGTGCTGCCGAACGGGCCGGAGATGGCGACGGCCTTTGTCGCAGTGGCGGCGGCGGCGTCGACGGCGCCGCTCAATCCGGCCTACCGGGCCGACGAGTTCGATTTCTATCTGACCGACATCGGCGCCAAGGCGATCCTCGTCGCCGAAGACGAAAGCGGCCCGGCGGTGACCGTGGCCGAGCGCCTCGGCATAGCGGTGCTCAGGCTCACGGCACTGCGTGACGCACCAGCCGGCAGTTTTGAGATCAAGGGCAAACCGGTTGGTCCGTATGTTTCGCCCGACCTGGCTGAAGACGGCGACATCGCGCTGTTGCTGCACACGTCCGGCACCACGTCACGGCCCAAGCTGGTGCCGCTCAGCCACGCCAATCTCGCCGCCTCGGCCGCCCATATCGGCGCGACGCTCGGCCTGACGGCCGGTGATCGCTGCCTCAACATCATGCCGCTGTTCCACATTCATGGGCTGATCGCGGCGGTGCTGTCCTCGCTCGCCGCCGGCGGCAGCGTCTTCTGCACGCCGGGCTTCAACGCGCTGCGCTTCTTCCATTGGCTGGGTGAGGCGCGGCCGAGCTGGTACACCGCGGTGCCGACCATGCATCAGGCGATACTGCCGCGCGCAACGCGCAATGCCGATGCATTGGCGGCGGCGCCCTTACGCTTCATCCGCTCGTCCTCGGCATCGCTGCCACCGCAGGTGATGGCCGAGCTTGAATCGACCTTCGGCTGCCCGGTAATCGAATCCTACGGCATGACCGAGGCCGCGCACCAGATGGCTTCGAACCGGCTGCCGCCGGGCCTGCGCAAGCCGGGCAGCGTCGGCGCCGCGGCCGGACCGGAGGTGGCGGTGATGGCGCCGGACGGGCGATTGCTGCAGCCCGGTGACACCGGCGAGATCGTCATTCGCGGGCCTAATGTCACCGCGGGCTACGAGAACAATCCGGACGCCAATGCCACGGCTTTTGCGCATGGCTGGTTTCATACCGGCGACCAGGGCGTGCTCGACGGCGACTTCTATCTGCGCGTCACCGGCCGGCTCAAGGAGATCATCAACCGCGGCGGCGAGAAGATCTCGCCGCTCGAGGTCGACGACGTGCTGATGGACCATCCGGCGGTGGCGCAGGTCGTCACCTTCGCCACGCCGCACGACAAGCTCGGTGAGGAGGTCGCGGCTGCGATCGTGCTGCGCGAGGGCATGGCCGCGACAGAAGGCGAAATCCGCAGCTTTGCCGCGACACGGCTCGCCGATTTCAAGGTGCCGCGCATTGTCCTGATCCTGGACGAAATCCCGAAGGGCGCGACCGGCAAGCTGCAGCGCATCGGCCTCGCGACCAAACTCGGTCTTGCCAAACCTGGGCTGGGATAATGCGGATCAGCATTTTTGGCGCTGGCGCGATCGGCGGCTATCTCGCGGCCAAGCTTGCCATGGCCGGCCGCGTCGATCTGTCGATCGTGGCGCGCGGCGGGCATCTCGACGCGATCAGGACGGCCGGTCTTCGCCTGATCGAAGACGGTCATGAAGCCGTCGCCTCGGTCAGGGCCGCCGCGCAGGCGCAGGAGCTAGGCGTCCAGGACTATGTCGTGCTGGCGCTCAAGGCCCATTCGGTTGCGCCAGCGCTCGACCAGATCGCGCCGCTGCTGGGCGAGGGGACGGCCGTCGTCACCATGCAGAATGGCGTGCCGTGGTGGTATTTCCACAGGATCGGCGGGCCGCTCGAAGGCACGCGGTTGCAAGCGGTGGATCCCGGCGGGGTGATCTGGGACCGGCTTGGGCCGGATCGCGTCATCGGCTCGGTCGTCTATCCCGCGGCCGAGGTGGATGCGCCCGGCCTGGTTCGCCATATCGAGGGAAAGCGGTTCTCGCTCGGCGAGCCCTCGGGCGAGAAGAGCGAGCGTGTCACCCGGCTTGCCGAGGAGATGGTCGCAGCGGGGCTGCAGGCGCCGGTTCGCGACGACATCCGCAGCGAGATCTGGGTGAAGCTGTGGGGCAATCTCTCCTTCAACCCGATTTCCGCGCTGACCGGCAGCACGCTTGCGGCAATCACTGCCGACGAGGCCACCCGGGCGCTTGCCCGCACCATGATGCTGGAGGCGCAGGCGATCGGCGAACGTCTCGGCGTTCGTTTCCCGATCTCGGTCGACCGCCGCATCAAGGGTGCCGGCGACGTCGGCGAGCACAAGACCTCGATGCTGCAGGATCTCGAGCGTGACCGCCCGATGGAGATCGATGCGCTGGTGACGGCGGTCCAGGAACTCGGCCGGCTGACCGGCCAGCCGACGCCGACCATCGACAGCGTGCTGGCGCTGGTGCGCCGCCTCGCCATCGAGCGCGGCTGCTATTGACGTACTATCGTGAAATTGCCGGCTCGATCTCCACTTGACTCTCCAGTTTGTTCCTGATTTGTTCCACGCGAGCGGGCGACAGTGGCAGGCCAGCAAGCGGTTCCCTACTTGGAATTAGTCTGAACAGAGGAAACACATGACCACCGCGGAAATTGCCAAGGATTTCACAGAACTGCTGAAGCAAGGTGAGAACGAAGGTGCTGCTGAGAAGTACAATGCCGATGACATCGTCAGCTACGAAGCAATGGAAGGGCCGATGGCTATCTGCCGTGGCAAGGAAGCCGTGAGGCAGAAGGGCCAGTGGTGGCAAGAGAACAACGAAGTTCATGGCGGCTCGGTCGAGGGCCCATATGTCAACGGCGACCAGTTCGCAGTGCGCTTCAAGTTTGACATAACGCCCAAGGCTACAGGCGAGCGTGTCAGCATGGATGAGGTCGGTCTGTACACGGTCAAGAACGGCAAAATTGCCGAAGAGCGCTTCTATTATTGAGGCTGAAACCGGCTTCCGGAAGCTTGGTCACCTCGCCGCATCGTTGGAAATCAGGCATGGCGGCCAGGACGATTGCCCTGGCTGCCGTGTGAGCAGCTCAAATCCCCTTCACATACGTGGCAAGCTGATCCGCCACTGTGCCCCAGCCGTCGAAAAAGCCCATCTCCTCATGGTTCTTTCGTGTCGCTTCATCCCGGTGGATGGCGGTCGCGGTGTAGCGTGTCGCCTCGCATTCCGGCTGCAACGATATGACCGCTGTGATGAATGGGTCCCCTGACGGCCGATAACCGGGCAGCAATGCGTCGGTCCACACCAGCCGCTCGTTCCGGACGATGTCGAGGTAGCAGCAGCGGCGGTCGTTCACTTCCTTGCCATCAGGCGACTGCATGCGGGTCCTGAACAGCCCGCCCGGCCTGAGGTCGATGTCGCAATCGGTGATGATCCACGGCTTCGGTGTGAACCATTGCCGGACATGTTCGGGGTTCGTCAAGGCGGTCCAGAGCAGTTCTCGTGGCGCGTCGATGACGCGTTCGAGGACGAGGTCGAGTTTTGGGTCGGGTTTGAACAGCGGCGTCGAACTCATTTGTCTTTCTCCTTGAGTGTCATGACATAGTCGTCGAACTGGTCTAGGCGGCGTTCCCAGAGCGCGCGCTGCTCGGCCAGCCAGTTTTCCGCAAGTTTCAGCGGCTCAGGCGCAAGCCGGTAGGTCCTGACGCGGCCGGATTTTTCGGAACGCACCAGCCCGCAGCCTTCCAGCACCTTCAGGTGTTCAACGAAGGAGGGCAGGGCCATCTCGAACGGCTGGGCAAGTTCGCTGACCGAGACGGGGCTTCTGTTCAGCCGCTCGACAACACGGCGGCGCGTCGGATCGGCAAGTGCCCGAAAGATGCCGTCGATCGGCGGGACGCTCGGACTCGCGGTCTGTGGGCTTGTTGCGACGCTCATCATCCTCGCCCCCCTGCGCATGGCCAAAAATGGTTCGCAAAATACTTAGGAAGATTCCTTAGTATTGGCAAGCCCAAAAATTCTGAGGATGCCTGCGGGGTCTCTGGCAAAGTCCGAAGGGTGGTTTAGGGTGCCGCCAGATTCGACGAGCGATCAGTTCGAGGGGCCAGAATTTTGACCATCACGATGTATGGCATCACCAATTGCGATACGATCAAGAAGGCGCGTGTCTGGCTGGAAAGCCACGATGTCGCCTATCGCTTTCACGACTACAGGGTCGGAGGACTGGACGCGGACCGGCTGAATGGCTGGTCCCGCAAAGTCGGCTGGGAAATCCTGCTCAACAAGGCGAGCACGACGTTTCGCGAACTGTCGGACACGGACAGGCTGAGCCTCGACGAGAGGAAGGCCAAGGCGCTGATGCTGGCCAAACCGACGATGATCAAGCGGCCGGTCCTCGATCTTGGCGATCGTATCCTCGTCGGCTTCAAGCCTGATGTCTATCAGCAGGCGTTGGGAGGGTTGAAGTAGTCGGACGGACGCTTTTCACGCTCCAGTTCGCCAGGCGAATTGGGTTGCGGAAAAGACCTTGGCCTGCCTGGCCGAGAGCGCGTCCCACGCTGCGCGGCAGCTGGGGTCGGGCTCGATTGTCTCGGCGATGCTCGTCATCGCATCCGCAGCCTCGGCAAAACCTTCGAACCATCCGATGCCGACCGCAGCGCTGATCGCGGCGCCGAGCGAGGAGGCTTCGGCATTGTGACCCTTATGGATCGCGATCCCGGTTGCGTCCGCGATCATCTTTGTCCAAAGCCTGCTGTTGGCGCCGCCGCCGATCGCCACCATTTGCGCCGGCGAAAGACCATGGCTGCGCATCTCTTCGAGAGCCCGGGCGGTTTGCAGCGTCATTGCCTCGAGCCCTGCACGATAGAAGTGGCCGAGCGTGTGTGAGGGGTGCATGCCGATGAAGCTGGCGCGTGCGCTCGGATCCCAATGCGGGTCCATGCAACCGACCAGAGTGGTGCCGGCGAGAAGTCCGTCCGAGCCGATCGGCACGGCCGCCGCTTCCCTTTCCAGGCGGTCGAAGATCGCCGGATCGGAGCGGCCGCCGGCAAACATGTCGACGAACCAGTTGACGAAATAGACACCCGCCCGCTGCACGGCCTCGAGGAAATAGCCATCGCCGGTTGGCGAGGTCATGGTGCGCCAGAAGGCGCCGACCACCGGTTCTGGCGACCAGATTCCCGCGATGATCGCGGTTCCGAGATTGAGATAGACGACGCCGTCGCGCATGGCATTGACGCCGAGCCCGGCACATTGCCCATCGCCGCCGGCGGCAATCACCGGCGTTCCTTCCGAAAGGCCGGTTGCGGCGGCGGCTGCGGCATGAACGGTCCCAACTCGCGTGCCGGACCGCACCGCATTGGGAAGTTGCGACGGCTTGATGCCGAGATGATCGAGGATCGGCTGCGACCATGCCTTGCGCGAGATGTCGAAGAGACCGAACGGATCGGCGCTGGTCCAGCTCGCACTTGGCGTTCCAGTCAGTTTCAGCGTCAGATAGCCATGCACGTCGAGGATTTTCTTCGCATGGTCCAACCGTTCCGGCTCGTTCTCGCGCAGCCATTTCAGGCGGTAGACGACCGGCGTCACGTCGATCGGCTTGCCGGTGATCTGGTGCAGCCGCTCACGGCCGATCTCCGCCGCGAAACGGTCGACCAGCCCGGCGGCACGTTCGTCGAGCCACAGGCTCGCGGGTCCGATCGGCGCGCCGGCGCCGTCGATGAGGGCTACGGTCTCGCGCTGGTTTGAGATCGCGATCCCGGCGATGCGTGTCGCGTCGACCGTGCCGACAAGCTGTCGCAGCGCCACTGTTGCGGCCCGCCACCAGTCGGTGACCTCCTGCTCGACATAGTCCGGCCTCGGCTTCATCAGCTCGAGCGGCGCCCGGCCTTCCGCCACGGCTCGTCCGTCGCTGCTCCAGGCAATCGCCTTGCAGGATTGCGTGGAACTGTCGAGGCCGACGACAAGCGGTCCGTCGCTGCTGCCCATGATTGTCCTCCCGAGACGATGACTTCCACCGGTGCTGGTTACCGGTTATTCCAAGAGACTGTTCGCGGTGGCCATGTCGGTGACAAAATGTGTCGCATATCCGCCGCCGAGCCCGGCCCTGATCGCCGCCATCTTGCGGGCGCCACCGGCGGCGCAGATGCGGACTGGCACCGCTTTCAGTTCGTCGAGTGTGATGCCGACGGTGCGTCCGTCGAGCGGCGTTGCGAAAGCAGTTCCCTGAGCGTCGATGAACCGCCCGATGATGACCCCGAGCGCGCCCTGCTCGATCATGCCGGCAAGTGCGTCGGCATCCGATATCCCGGCTCGGGCATAGGTGCTCTCCGGCCCGATATCGCCGATCCCGAAGATGACCTTGCCGGCGGCACGGATCATGCGGAACTGGTTGACGAGCATCGGCTCCTGCATGAGTTCATCGTGCAGTTCGTCGGTGGAGACGATCGCCGGGGCAAGCAGGTTGATGCAGCGGGCGCCGAGCCGATTGGCCATCAGCGAGGTGCAGAATTCCGGCGAGAAATCGCTGGTGCCGATCGAGCTTCCCGAGAGCTGGACGACGGTGAGGTTCCGATCATGCCGTAGTCGTGGGATCGAGCGGGCGGCAGCGAGCACCGTTTTTCCCCAGGCAACGCCGATCGTGTCACCCGGATCGACCATCGACGCCAGCAACCGTCCTGCCGCTTCGCCGATGCGGCGGTCGGCATCGTTGGGATCGAGGTCGGGGATGACCGCCGCGCCGTGAAGCCCGTATTTTTCCATGAGACGCCGCGAGGTCAAGGTGCGGGCAAAAGCGTCGTGGTCGACCTGCACGGCGACAAGTCCGCTTTCGCGCGCCTCCTGCAGATAGTGCACCACGCTCGCCCTGGAGACGTTCATGACCTTGGCGACGTCGCTCTGGTTGAGCTGGTCGACATAATACAGCCAGGCAGCCCACGCCACCGCGCTGTCGAATTCGGGCGGCAGTGCCGAGAGCCCAGATGGTCGGACCACGTCGATGTCGGCATTGGCATTCATGTCCCTTTTTCCGCAGGTTTGCAGAACGAAGTCAAGCGTCGCGGGCAAATGCTTGACAAAAGACAGTGATAGGTGACTATTGTTTATAACGCCAACGCTCCTGCGCCTCGATTACAGGGTCGCCAGCATGAGGACGTCATGACCAATCCGGCAGCCGGATCCTGGACGGCATTGATCGACGACATTCTGGACGGGCGCTGGACCAACCCGGAGACCGGTAAAAAGGCCGTGGTGCCGTATGACCGGATTGTCATCGAAGAAAGCCTCGACGGGCGGGCGGCCGATCTGGTTTCGGAACTCGATCTGGGTGAGCGGTTCACGGTCGTTGCGGATCCCGCCACCTATGAGGCGCTTGGCGAACGCGTTGCGCGCGAACTGAAGACGCTCGGCCCCGTCGACGTGGTGATCCTGGATCATCCGCATGCCGACATGGCCAATGTCGAAAGCCTCGCCGTCAAACTCGCCGATGCGGATGCCGTGGTCGCGGTCGGTTCCGGCACCATCAACGATCTCTGCAAGTTCGTCACCGGAAGGAATGAGCGGCGCTATTGCGTGTTCGGGACGGCCGGTTCGATGAACGGCTACACATCGACGACTGCGTCCATCACACTGGAAAGCGGCCTGAAGGTATCGCTGCCTTCCCACGCCCCGTCAGGCTTCTTCGTCGATCTTGGCGTCTCCGCTGCCGCCCCGACCTATCTGTCGGCAGCGGGGTTCGGTGACTGCCTTTGCCGCTCGGTCGCCCAGATCGACTGGTGGATGTCGCACCGCCTGCTTGGCACGGCCTACCATCAGGTCCCTTTTCTCATCCAGGAAAAGGATGAGGCGGCGCTCAACCAGCGTGCGGCAAAGCTTGCCGAACACGACATCGAGGCCAATGGCTACCTCTATCGCGTGCTGACGCTCTGCGGTCTCGGAATTTCCTTCACCGGCGTCTCCAATCACGGTTCCATGGGCGAGCATCAGATATCGCACTACATCGACTGTTTCGCCGGCGAGCGTCACCCCGGCACGCTGCACGGCACCCAGGTCGGCGTCGCTTCGCTCACCATGGCGCGATTGCAGCAGGCAATGCTTGCAAGCGACAAGCCGCCGGTGGTGAAGGCGACGAAGATCAATCCTGACGACATGGTCCGCCGCATGGGTTCGGCTGTCGCCGCACAATGTCTCGACGAGCTGAAGAAGAAGGCCTTCGACGAGACTGCCGCCGCGGCACTCAACGAGCGGCTGCAGGAGCTCTGGCCGACACTCAGGCAGGAGCTCAAGCAATTCATGGTGCCTGTCGACGAGATGCAGCGCCTGCTGAAATCGACCGGCGGGCCGATTTCAGCGGCCGAATTGGGCACGCCGGCCGATTTCTATCGCGAAGCCGTCGTTCATTGCCGGGAGATGCGCAATCGCTTCTCGTTCCTCGACATTGCTGCCGATGCAGGAATGCTGGAGGATTTTGCGCGCGGGGAAGCCTGACCGGATGCGCGACCTCGCCGAATTCGGACCCGAAACTGCATCGCGCATTCGCGGCGTCTTCTGCGATATCGACGACACGTTGACCACCGAGGGTCGTCTTCCGGCGGACGCCTACCGTGCGCTCGAACGCCTGCACGAGGCGGGCCTTGTCGTTGCTCCCATTACCGGGAGACCGGCAGGCTGGTGCGACATGATTGCCCGGTTCTGGCCGGTCACCGGCGTGGTCGGTGAAAATGGCGCTTTTTACTTCGCCTATGATCAGGCAACGCGAAAGATGATCCGGGTTTTCGCGGCAAGCGCTGACGAACGCCGGGAAAACAGGCGCAGGCTCACCGAACTGGAAAAGCGCATTGTCCAGGAAGTGCCGGGTTCGGCAGTATCCGCCGACCAGCAATATCGCGCAGCCGACCTGGCCATCGACTTTTGTGAAGATGTTCCGGCGCTGCCGCTGTCCGATGCCAGGCGCATCAAGCAGATTTTCGAGGAGGCCGGCGCTGTCGCCAAGATTTCGTCGATCCATGTGAACGGCTGGTTTGGCCGATACGACAAGCTGGCGATGACGCGCCGTTTTGCGAGTGAGAGGCTGGGAACCGATCTCGATGCTGAAAGGCAGGCCTATGCTTTCGTTGGAGACAGCCCGAACGACGCCCCGATGTTCGGGTTCTTTCCGAACTCGTTCGGGGTCGCGAATGTGGTGGATTTCCAGGGACAGATCGACGCCGAACCCGCTTTCGTCGCCAGGTCGCGGGGTGGCCGCGGCTTCGTCGAGATTGCCGATATGATCCTGGCGAACCGGAGGTCGGGATTGGGCTGATCGGCGGGCGCGAAAAATGCGGACTGCAAAAGATGCAAAAAAGGATGTTCTGCAGGCGATGGAACCGAACCAGGGACGGCTTAGGCAAGCGGGCGCGATGCGCCAGGCAACATCGCACGGCAGCTTCGGCTGCCGCCGCAATCCCGGCCGGTCACAGCGAACTGCCCGTCCCCTGGTCGGTGATGAGGCCGGTGAAGAATCCCTTTTCCAGGAGCTTGGTCATGATGCCGACCTTGTTCTTTCCGCCGGAAACGAGGATGCGCTTGGGAATGTTCAGCGTGTCGCGAGGATAGACCCCGACAATGCGCTCGTTGACGGGATGGTCGATGAGTTCGGCGTCCCGGTCGAAGAAATAGCCGAGAAAGTTCCCGATCGGCTTCAGTCTCAGGATATCGTCGAATTCCTCGTCGGTCATGTAACCGACGCTCCGCAGCGTCGAACTGGTTGTGCCGCCGACGCTCATCAGCGCAAGGTCGGCGTTCAGCGCCTTCTGGATAACCTCGCGCGCGCTCGGTTGCTGCAGGATCGTCTCACGGCTTTCACGGCTGTCGCAGATGATGGGTCCGGGGAGATAGTAGGATTCGGCCTGGGTGCGCTGGGCAAAGACGGCGGCCGCGTCGTATTTGTCGATCGACGACCGGCGCGACAGCGAGCCGAGAAGCGGTACGACGGTAACGTTTCTGAGCGCCACCGGCTCGATGTTGGAAGCGAGCCATCTCATGGTTCGGCCCCACGCCATGGCGACCGTCATGTCGTCCCTGAGCAGCGTCTCGACAGTCTGCGCGGCATAGATGCCGATCACTTCGGAGAGCCCGAGTTCCGACCCGGTGTCGTCAGGTGTGACGCTGCATATGTCGAGCCGGTACTTCCGCCTGAGCTGTTCTTCCATTTCGAGCGCTTGGGACGTCCCGGCGTTGATGCGGATCGAGACGATGCCGCGCTCCTTCGCCTCGGCCAGCAGCCTGTGGATCTTGGTGCGGTTGATCTGCAGCCGCTCGGCGATGGCCTGCTGCGTTTCGCCCAGCACGAAATACTGATGGGCAACCCGTGCCAGCAGACCGATCGACGTCATGAGGGTCCTCCGATGCTTGTGGCGCACCCATCCGAATGCCGCTGTAGCCGGCCAACAAGTGCTTGCCACAGACAGGGCGACGATATAGCATTTGAACAAATGCACAAGATATGAACATTTGTGCATCGCAAAACGAAGCGGTTCGGGAGGAACGCGTGCGGGTTGCCCAAGCCAGACGATTCGTCATTTCGGATCACCCGCTGCCCTGGCTGCTGCCTCTGGTGGCGATCCTGCTTGTCTTCACCGTGTATCCTCTCATCTACAACATCTGGCTGAGCTTCCATGAATTCGTCCCGCGCCGGCGGGCGCTCGAATTCGTCGGAACGGAAAACTGGGTGCAACTGTGGAACGACACGCGGTTCTGGCAGTCGCTCGTCATCACCTTCACCTATTTCGCCATCGCGCTGATCTTCGAGCTGGTGCTCGGCATGGCGATCGCGCTGCTCCTCGACAGCGACGGCTTCGGTTTCGGATTCCTGCGCGGCGTGCTGACGATGACGCTCGTCATCCCGCCGGCCATTGTCGGCATGATGTATCTGCTGATGGAGGATCCGCAGTTCGGCGTGATCAGCTATCTCCTGCAGTCGATCGGACTGCTCAATTCGAACAACCCCATCCTCGCCACCGCGTCGACCGCGCTTGCCGGCGTTCTCGTCGCGGAAATCTGGCAGTGGACGCCGTTCATGGTGCTCATCTTCCTTGCGGGTCTCAGGGCGCTGCCGCCGGAGCCTTACGAGGCCGCGATGATCGACGGCGCGTCGTCGTTCCAGATTTTCCGGCGCATCACCCTGCCGATGATGTCGAAGGTGATCGCCATCGCCGTGCTGGTCCGCGGCATCGATCTGTTCCGCGTCTTCGACTACGTCTTCGTCATGACCTCCGGCGGGCCGGGAGCGTCGACTTATTCGCTGTCCCTCTATGCATGGCAGCAGACGTTCAGCTTCGTAAAATGGGGCTATGGAGCCACGCTCAGCCTCGTCACCCTGGTGATCATCCTCGTCATTGCCAACCTCTTCATCCGTATCGCCAAGGTGAGGTGGTAGAATGAACGGCTCTTTCTCGACCCGCATGCTTCGCACCATCGCCGCCTGGGTTGTGGTCGCGATCTTCTTCTTTCCGATCTACTACTGGACGTCGGTGGCGTTCAAACACGGCAACGACATCTTCAACCGGCCGCCGAAACTGTTCGCCTTCACGCCGACCTTCGACAATTTCCAGAAGGTGTTCGGGATTTCGCTGGGCAGCGGCGGCATCACCGTGACGCCGGGCGGCGGCAATTTCTACATGGCGCCCCGCGTCTGGGATTCGATTGTCATCGCGACGCTGTCGACTGTGCTCGCTGTCGCCATCGCCACGCTTGCCGCCTATGCCCTGTCACGCATGAACTTCCGCGGCCGGCACAGTTTCGTCGGCTGGGTGTTGTCGACGCGCATGATGCCGCCCGTCGCGGTCGCGGTGCCGATGTTCTTCATCTACAAGAATTTCGGTCTCATCGACACCTATACCGGCATGGTGCTGATCCACGCGCTGATGAACCTGCCGCTCGCCGTCCTCCTGATGAAGAGCTTCTTCGACGACATTCCCTCCGAGATCGACGAGAGCGCCATCGTCGACGGCGCCAGCCGCTTCATGATTTTTCGCAGGATCGTGCTGCCGATGGCCAAGGGCGGCATCGCCGCCACGGCGGTGCTCTGCTTCATCTTCAGCTGGACCGAATTCCTTTTCGCGCTGACCCTGACCACCACGTCGCTCAAGACCGTGCCTGTCGTCTCGTCGACTTTCGTCACCTCGATCGGCACCGCATGGGGCAACATGGCCGCGCTTGGCGCCGCATCCATCATTCCCGCTTTCATCTTCATTCTGTTGGTTCAGAAGCACCTCGTGCGCGGTCTCACGATGGGATCGTTGAAACAATAGATGGGAGGCTCGAATTCGCAGCCTTGAGAAAATCGCGAATTAAACCGGAGGAGTAGACAATGAAAGACAGCATCAGAAAGACGCATCTTGCCTCTGTCACCGACCGCTTCGTTCGCGGACAGATGGACCGCCGCTCGTTTCTTCGCGCAGCAAGCATTCTCGGCCTCGGCGCCGGCGCGCTCGGCATGGGCCTGGGACGGCGTCCGTTCTACGGCATCAGCCAGGCATCGGCTCAGGAACAGGAACTGAAGCCCAGCGCCGAAATCACCAAATGGCTCTCGGATGTCGGCAAGCCCTTTGCCGGAACGACGCTTCGTCTCGCCACCGAATCGACGCCGCCGTCGAATGCCATCGCCACGCAGCTCAAGCAGTATTTCGAGGAGGCTACCGGCATCAAGGTCGAGATCGAAGTGCTGCCGCTCGAGCAGGTGCTGCAGAAGCTGACGCTCGACGTGGCCTCGAGCCTCGGCACTTACGACCTCTACTATATCGACCAGAGCTGGGCGGCGAGCTTCAGCCAGGACGTCTTCGATCCGCGCGAGCAGCTCAAGAACGCCGACCTGGCAATGCCGAACTACAACATCGACGATTTCCTGAAGCCGCTCGTCGACGGTATCGCCATGTACGAGGACCGCATGGTCGGCGTGCCCTACGACATCCCGATCTTCATCATGCAGTACCGCAAGGACGTCTGGGACGAGCTCAAGCTGCCGCCTCCGGCCACGCTGGACGATTTGCTGAAGGCATCTGCGGCGATCACCGACGCCAAGGGCCCGAACATGTACGGCACCAGCGGCCAGATGAAATCGGGCCATTACAGCCTCGAATGCGATTGGACGGCGTGGCTTTGGGGCCATGGCGGTTCGATTTTCGGCCCCGACGGCAAGTTCACCGGCAATGACGACGCCGGCTTGGCCGCCATGGCCTACTGGGACAAGCTCAAGGCGACGATGCCGCCCGGCGTCGACGGCTGGACATGGGATGGCGAGGGCCAGTCGGTCGGCCAGGGTGTCGCCGCCTCGATGCTGTCCTGGGGCGAATTCTTCCCGTTCTTCGACGATCCCAAGGCCTCCAAGGTCTCCGGCCTGATGGAAGCGATGGTTCCGCCGAAACCTGCCGCGACGCTGCGCACCGTCGAGCAGACCGGATTCGGCGAAATTCCGGGCGTTGGTCACCAGGGCGGTTCTTCGCTCGCAGTGTCGAAATACTCGAAGAGCCCGGACGCCGCCTGGATTTTCATGCAGTGGGCGACCTCAGCCGATACCCAGGCGCTGATAACCGTTCTGGGCGGCGGTACCGGGCCAACGCGCACCAGCGTCTATGACGATCCGCGCGTGCTGGCCAATGCGCGTGTCGGCGCCGGCACGACCCGCCACTTGCCGGTCGTGCGCGACACCATCGCCAACTACATGGGATCCGAGCCCGACCTGCCGGCATGGGCAGAGCTCTCGAGCGACATGATCCCGGTTGCGCTGGGCAAATACTTCGCCGGCCAGTCGGGCTCGGCCAAGGAGTCGCTCGACGCCCTGAAAACCCAGGTCGACGATCTCGTCGCCAAGGGCTGAGTCTTCCCCCGGGCTGGCGGCACTAAGGCCGCCAGCCCGGGTATCGACAATTTCGACTGAGGAAAAGTCATGGCTGGAAAACAGCTCGTAGCAGTGACAGGAGCCAGTTCTGGTATCGGCGAGGCGGTCGCCAAGGCGTTTTCGCGCGCCGGCCACCCTGTTCTGATGATGGCCCGCCGTCTGGAGCGCATGGAGGCGCTGAACCTGCCCGACAGCATGGCCCGGCAGGTCGATGTCCGCGACCGCGCCGCAATCGCAGCCGCCGTGAAGGAGGCGGAAGCCGAATACGGACCGGTCGACATGCTGTTTGCCAATGCCGGCATAGCGCGGCTTGCCGACATAGGCCGCCAGCCGCCCGAGGAATGGGACGAGATGATCGACATCAACACCAAAGGCGTGCTGAATTCGGTCCACGCCGTGATGTCGGGCATGATGGAGCGCCGTCATGGAACGCTGTTCATGATGAGTTCGATCGCCGGCCGAAAAATCTATCCGGATCATACGGTTTACTGCGGGACGAAATTCTTCGTTCACGCCGTGTCGGAATCGCTGCGCGACTATCTTTCCGACTACGACGTCCGCGTCATCGTGCTTTCGCCCGGCGTGATCGAAACCGAGGTTCTGAGCGGCGTCCTCGATCCGCAGACACTCGCCAACTACAAGGCCAACAAGCTCAAGATCGGCGGCGGCATCGGCCCGGAGCACGTCGCTGACCTCATGCTGCACGCCTACCAGCTGCCACAAAACGCTCTCGTGCAGGAAATCGTCATCACACCGACCAGGCAGAAATACTGACGACCCTGACCCGGGCGTCTGGAGACAAAGAATGGCCACCGTAGAATATAAGAACATCGCCAAGAATTTCGGCAATGTCGAGGTGATGAAAGACATCTCCTTCGGCATTGCCGACCGCGAATTCGTCGTGCTTCTTGGGCCGTCGGGCTGCGGCAAGACCACGCTCCTGCGCATGACGGCCGGGCTCGAGCGGGTGACCAGCGGCGATCTTTTGATCGGCGACAGGCGGGTCAACGACGTTCACCCGCGCGATCGCGACATCGCGATGGTGTTCCAGAATTACGCGCTCTATCCGACAATGAAGGTGTTCGACAATATCGGCTTCAGCCTGGAAGTGGCGAAAGTGCCAAAGGCGGAGATCAGGAAGAAGGTCGAATGGGCGGCGGAAATCCTGAATCTCACGCCCTATCTCGGGCGCTATCCCAAGGAACTGTCGGGTGGCCAGCGCCAGCGCGTCGCCATGGGCCGCGCCATGGTGCGCAATGCCGCCGTCTTCCTTTTCGACGAGCCGCTCTCCAATCTCGACGCCAAGCTGCGCACGCATATGCGCGTGGAAATCCGTCAACTCCACAATCGTCTCGGCACAACCACGATCTACGTCACCCACGACCAGATCGAGGCGATGACGATGGCCGACAAGATCGTGCTGATGCACGCCGGCAGGATCATGCAGATCGGCACGCCCGACGAGGTCTACGAGCGCCCGAACTCGAAATATGTCGCTGATTTCATCGGCTCGCCGTCGATGAACTTCATCGCCGGCGCTGTCGAGACTGCAGGCGGCAGTCCTCGCTTCGTCGCCGAAGGCGTGTCGATCGGCCTGTCGCCGCAGATCAAGGCAACACCAGGCCAAAAGGTCATCATGGGCGTCCGGCCACACGATCTCGGCATTTCGGATACGGGTGAGATCGTGGGCGAGGTCGTGCTGTCCGAAACGACCGGCGCCGATGTCCAGATTCATTTGCGCGTGGCCGGATACGATGCCGTCGCCGTGGTGCCGCGTGACGAGCGCCGCAGCGCCGGCGCCGCGATCAATCTTTCGGTGCTGCCGGGCAAGGTGCACCTCTTCGATGCGGCCACGGAACTGCGTGTCGCCTGAGCTAGCGATGACCGCGTCGGCAGAGCGCTGCCTCAGCCCTTCAGGCTGAGATAATCAGCCAAAGCCACCGCGTTGTTGTGCAACTCGTCCTGGGCGCCGTAGAGCAACGTCACCCGGCCGTTGTCGAGCAGGGCACGCAACTGGCCGACCGCCTCGCTGTTCCGGTCGAGCTCGCCGCGATAGCGCTGCTGGAATTCCATCCAGCGCGTCGGCTCGTGGCCGAACCATTTGCGCAATTCATCGCTTGGCGCGATGGTCTTCAGCCATAGCGTCAGCGCGGCGTCTTCCTTGCGGACGCCGCGCGGCCATAGGCGGTCTATGAGCACCCGCTGCCCATCGCCAGGCGAGGGCGGCTCGTAGATGCGTTTGACCCTGATATCGAGTTTCATTGCCAACTCCGGGGTTGGCCGCCATGTCGTCTTGCTGGCCATGTCGTCTTGCTGGCCATGACGGCTTGCTGGCCATGACGGCTTGCTGGCGGCTGCTTACGCCCACTCGCCCTTACGCCCACTCGCCCCCTAAGCCCATTCGCCCTTGCGCATCACCGGCACGCGGCCGCCGTCCTTGCCGACGCCGTCGATGTCGACCTTGTCCGAACCGATCATCCAGTCGATATGGATGAAGCTCTTGTTGCCGCCGCGCGCCGCGATCTCGTCGGGAGTGAGCGAGGCGCCGTCGACAAAGCACTTCGAATAGCACTGCCCGAGCGCGATATGGCAGGCGGCATTCT
Organism: Mesorhizobium sp. WSM4845; assembly: GCF_055811455.1. Taxonomy (NCBI): domain Bacteria; kingdom Pseudomonadati; phylum Pseudomonadota; class Alphaproteobacteria; order Hyphomicrobiales; family Phyllobacteriaceae; genus Mesorhizobium; species Mesorhizobium sp. WSM4845. The sequence continues at coordinate 399,602 of NZ_JBVVQA010000001.1, read as the reverse complement.
CGTCGAACAGCGTGTTGAAGAACAGCAGGCCGCTCGCCGCGATCGGCGAGGAATGCGGCACCAGGGCGACCTCGCCGAGCCGGCGTGCGCCTTCATCGGTGTCGAGCACTTTTTTCAGCACATCCTCGCCGCGGCTGGCCTTGGCCTCGACGATGCGACCCTGCTCGAAACGCACCGCAATGCCGTCGATCAGCGTGCCTTGGTACGACAGCGGCTTGGTGCTCGTAACATGGCCTTCGACGCGCCTTGCATGCGGCGTGGTGAAAACCTCCTCGGTCGGGATGTTCGGGTTGCAGGTGATGCCGTTCCTGGCAGTCGAGGCGCCGCCCATCCATTCATGGCCGTCGGCCAGGCCGACGGTCAGGTCGGTGCCGGGTCCGGTGAAATGCAGCGCATGGAAATTATGGCCGTTCAGCCATTCGGTGCGGCTGCGAAGAGCCGCATTGTGCGCCTTCCAGTTGCCGATCGGGTCGTCGACATCGACCCGTGAGGCGGCAAAGATCGCGTCGGCGAGCCTCGCCACCGCGACGTCGTCGCTGTCGCCCGGAAACACCTGCCTGGCCCAGGCCAGGTCGGGGTAGGCGACGATGTTCCAGTTGATGTCGAAGCCGGTGATCTTTTCCAGTGCCGGCTGGTAGGCGATCGAGTTCGCCTTGTTGGCGCGCGCCACTTTCGCCGGATCCTGCGCCGACAGCAGCGACGGATCCTCGCCGCGCACGGCCAGCCGCGCCGCATTGTTGGCGAAGGCCTTGGCCATGCCCTCGTAAAGCCAGCCGGCGGCGTGGTCGAAGCCAGCATCGACGCCGTAGCGGAAGCGTGCCAGCGTCATCTCGTCGTCGTTGAAGATCGGCGTCACCAGGCCGGCGCCGGCCTTGTAGGCGTGCTCGACGATCCGCCGCGTCAAAGGCAGCGCTGCGATCGACGATGTCAGCACCAGGTCCTGCCCCGGCTGCAATTGCAGCCCGACCTTGATGGCGACTTCTGCCAGCCTGTCGAGCTTCACCGGGTCGATCGTTGCGGAAACGCCGCGCGAATGTGTGGTCATGATCCTGCCTGTCGCGATGGGGGGCCTGGTTCTTACATAGACCGGTGCCATCGGTCTTTCCACCGTGATCGACCGGGCCTGCTCAGGCCGCGCCGCCGAGCGCGCCGAACTGCGCCATCGTCGCCTCGATCTCCTCGCGGATCCAGATCTTGAAATCGCGCACCTTGCGGCTCTCGCTCTTGCTGGCCGAGGTCACCAGCCAGTAGCCCAGCCCGCTCTCGGCGCGGACGCCGAACGGCGCGACCAGCCGGCCGTCGGCGAGAGCATCAGCCGTCAGCAATTGCCAGCCGAGCATGACGCCGTGGCCGGCGATCGCCGATTCCAGGCACAGCATCGGGTCGGTGAAGCGCGCGCCCTTGAGGAAGCTGACCGGCTTGACCCCGGCCGCCTCGAACCAGCTTTCCCAGCTGATCATCGCGTTTTCGTCGGTGATCGCGCAGGTCAGGGCGAGATCATCGATCGATTTCAGTTTGTCGGCGATCACCGGGGCGCAGACCGGGAAGGCTTCCTGCGCCAGCAGCAGTTGCGCGCGCACGCCCGGCCATTTGCCGTCGCCAAGCCGGATGGCGATGTCGATGTCCGAGCGATCGAGATCGGCAATCCGCACCGAGGCGTCGATGCGCAAAAGCACATTCGGATGCCGGGCGAAGTGACGTGATAGTCGAGGCAGCAGCCACTTCGAGGCAAAGGCCGGCGCAACCGAAACCACCAGCGTGCATTCGGAGGCCTCGTCGGCGAGCGCCACGGCTTGGGCGAGCTCGCGGAAACCTGCCCCGAGCCGGGCGGTGAAGACGGTGCCGAATTTGGTTGGCACCAGACCGCTTGCCGTTCGTTCGAACAGCGCCTGGCCAAGTTGCGCTTCCGTCCGCTTGACCTGCTGGCTGACGGCGCTGGCGGACACGTTGAGTTCGCTCGCCGCAGCCGAAAGCGATCCCAGGCGGGCGACGGTTTCCACGGCGCGCAGGCCGTTGAGGTGGACGCGGTTGAGCATGGCCATACAGTTTTTCTAAACCAGCACGGTTGAAATCTCAATTGAAATGCGGGGAGGAACGGCAAATTCTAAGGACAAGCAGACCTGTGGAGGAAGAATACGATGAAGATTTTGTCACTGCTCGGGGTCTTTTCCGCTGCCGGCGCGCGGCAAAGCCGGCCGCAAGAAAGCGAAGCCACCCAATGGGCCACCGATCCGCTGTCGCATCCTGTGCTGGACACCATGTCGGAGCGCGAACTCGGCGACGTGCCGTTCCGGCTGACGGCCCGGCGCACTGCCTATGAGACCGGCACCGGGCAGGTCGGCTGCGGCTGAAGATGCGAGCAAAGATGGGAGCGGGCTCAGTTCCTTTCAGGGACAAATCGCAAACCTTGGAGATTGGCTGAACCATCCCTCTCTTCGTCATGACGAAGCCATGTTGTTCTGCGGGCCAATCGCAAACGTCGGATATTGGTCGGCTGGAAGCTGCTAGTCCGCCGCTGCAACCCGTTCTGGCCCAACAAGAAGCGGATTGTTTCACCCGCTCGTGCACCTATTGTGCACCGCAATGAAAGCCGCTTCGCCGTCCCCTTTGCGCCTCGCCTTCGCCGGCATGATTGCCCTGGCCGTCGCCATGGGCATCGGCCGCTTCGTCTACACGCCGATCCTGCCCGGCATGATGGAGGAACTTGGCCTGACGCCGGCCGATGCCGGCTGGATCGCGTCCGCCAACTATCTCGGCTATCTCGTTGGCGCGCTCGCAGCCGTCGGCGGCTGGGCGCACGGTCGCGAGCGCCTGCTGATGCTGGCCGGTCTTGCCGCCACCGCGGTCCTCACCGGACTGATGGGCCTGGCCGACACGATGGCGGCCTTTCTCGTCATCCGCTTTCTTGCCGGTGTGGCCAGCGCCTTCGTCCTGGTGTTCATGTCCAGCATCGTTTTCGGCCATCTCGCCGCGGTCGGCCGAAACGACCTGCAGGCGCTGCATTTCGGCGGCGTCGGCCTTGGCATAGCGGCGTCCTCGGCGCTGATGGCAATACTCGTCACCGAACAGGCCGGCTGGCCGGCGGGCTGGTTCTGGTCCGCCGCGATCTCGGCCTGCGCCATTGCCGTCGTGATGCTGCTGCTCGGCAGCACTGCGACCGCCAACGGCGCCGATGGTCGCGAATCGGCGCTGCCAAAGGACCGCGCGCTGGTGAAGATCATCGTCGCCTACGGGCTGTTCGGCTTCGGCTATATCGTGACGGCGACGTTCCTGGTCGCCATCGTCCGGCAGGGCGGTGGCGGCCGCGTCTTCGAGGCCGTGGTGTGGATGGTCACCGGCCTTGCCGGGATTCCATCGGTCTGGCTTTGGCAGAAGATCGCGGCAAAGATCGGGCTCTACCGGGCTTATGCCTGGGGGTGCCTCGTCGAGGTGGTTGGGGTCAGCGCGAGCGTCACTATGGGCGGACACGTTGGGCCGCTGCTTGGCGGGTTTCTGCTTGGCGGCACCTTCATCGCCATCACCGCGCTCGGCTTGCAGAGCGGAAGGCAGCTTGCCCCGCAAGCGCCACGCCGGATCCTGGCGTTGATGACGGCGTCCTTCGGCCTCGGTCAGATCATCGGTCCGATCGTCGCCGGCTTGCTTGCGCAAGCCTCGGGCGACTTCTTCCTCGCATCGATCGTGGCCGCCGCCGTGCTGCTTGTCTCCGGCGCGGTCATCTGGTCGGCTGCGCCAAAATCGCCATGATTGTGGTCTTGCTCGGTGCCGGGCATCACGCACCGGGCATTTTCATTCCGATCGATGTGTGACCTTATGCCCGCTGAACAGCAACGCCGCTGATTTGCGCATCGACCGAGGATTTCCAAACAGTGTTCGTATCCTTCTTCCCGCAGCCGAAGTTGTTTTTCACTTCGGCCGTCGCCTGGAGCCTTCTGCTCGTCCTCCTTTGGTTTTTCGGCGGCGAGCATCTTGGCACGATGCTCGGCATGCCGCCGGTCGACCCGCAGGCAGCACCAGTCATCAGCCCGATAAGATTCCTGACGCCGGCATTCCTCTGGTTTTATGGATATTTCTTCGCCGGTATGGGCGTATTCTACCTTTTCTGGGCGCTGTATTCCCCGCATCGCTGGCAAAACTGGTCGATCCTTGGCTCTGGTTTGATTATTTTCGTCACCAATTTCATCGTGCAGATCAGCGTGGCGCTCAATGACTGGCGCGGCATGTTTTACGACATGGTGCAGAAGGCGCTGACCACGCCGGGCTCCGTTTCCCCTGCCGAGCTTTACTACGGAGTATGGCAGTTTCTGTCCTTGGCCCTGGTCTATATGAGCATTGCCGTTCTGAACGTCTTTTTCGTCAGGCACTATGTGTTTCGCTGGCGCACCGCGATGAACGATTATTTTACCGCTTACTGGCCGAGGCTGCGCCATATCGAAGGGGCGTCGCAGCGCGTTCAGGACGACACGATGCGCTTCTCCGGCACAATGCAGGGGCTCGGTGTGAACTTCATCGACTCCATCATGACCCTGATTGCATTCCTGCCCTTGCTGGCCTCCCTTTCTCTCCATGTCTCAACGCTCCCAATCGTCGGAGCAATTCCTTATCCGCTGGTCATTGCGGCGATCGCCTGGTCGCTGTTTGGCACCGGCTTGTTGGCAGTCGTCGGCGTCAGGCTGCCCGGGTTGGAATTTCGCAATCAGCGGGTTGAAGCCGCGCTGCGCAAGGAACTTGTCCTCGGCGAGGACGACACGGCACGAGCGCAGCCACCAACTCTGGCCGAGCTTTTCAGAAATGTTCGTAAGAACTATTTCACTCTCTATGCACACTATGTCTATTTCGACATGGTCCGCTATCTATACCTTCAAGTCGACAACGTATTCGCCACGCTTATTCTTGTTCCGACCTTGGCAATCGGCAAGATAACATTTGGCGTTTTCCAGCAAATTGTCACCGCCTTTTCACAAGTCGCCACTTCGTTCCAATATCTCGTGAATTCCTGGCCGACCATCGTTGAGCTGATATCCATCTACAAGCGCCTGCGCGCCTTCGAGGCGACACTTGAAGGGGCGCCGCTGCCGGAAATCGACCAGGCCTATCTGGAGCGAGAGCGAGCCGGCTTGCGCCCTGAGGATCAGCCGGTAAGTTGAGAGTGACGGGGCGGCGAGCGCTTTCGGCTCAGCCGCCCACCGACGCCTGCTTTTCCCCGGCGCGTTGGCGCGAAACATAGTCGCGATAGCTGATGCACTCGACATCGGGCCTGGTGCAGACCTCGCCGGCAAAGCGCTCCAGCGCCTTCCAGTAGGCGCCGTCATTCATCAGTGTGAAATGGAAGCCGAGTTCCAGCGGAATGCGTTTGCCCTGGTATTGCGCGTCGAAGGCGGCGCGAAAGGCGTCATAGGTCCGGTTGGCGAATTCGTCAGCCTGGCTCGGCCGCTCGAAGCCGCCGGAATGCCTGACATAGAGATTGTAGTCCATCGCGATCACCGGCCTTGTGTTAGGACCTTCCGGAATCTTCGGCAGTGAGAAGCGCGTGATGCCGTCGCTGGTCGGTGGCCGGGCAGGGCTGCGCGACACACCGCTCGCGTCGAACCAATAGCCCGCCTTTGGCAGCGCCTCGTAAAGCGCCTTGTTTGCCGACAGATAGGGTGCGCGAAAGCCAACCGCTTTACGTGCAATTTCGCGCCAGCCTGCGGGTTCGGAGGTGATAGCATTGATCGAATAGGCATTTTCGAGAATGCGCTTGAACGAACCGAACTCGCTCAGCCAATCGGCCTTGTTCCAGTCCTTGCCGTCGAAATGGCCGCAAGCGTGACTGCCGATGTCATGGCCTTCCGTGGCGGCAAGGTTTATCTGCTCGAGCCGGTCAGCGATTTCCTGTTTCGAGGCGGCGAAGCCGATATTGGATTTGCCTGGTGTCTTGCCGGGCGCCGTGTATTGCTTGCGCGTCTCCGGCGAGAGCAGGAAGACGCAGGACACGAAGTAGGTGAAATGGGCGCCGGTGCGCTGGGCCAGCGCCCGGCTGCGCTTCCATTGCGAAATATCGCGGGCGCTGTCGAACGAGATGAGGACGGCCTGCTTCGGCTTTACCGGCGCTGGCGGGTCGGCGACAGCAGCGCCCCCCGCAGCAAGCGACGCGATCGAAAACGCAACAGCGCGGGACAAACGAGGCATCAGTGTCTGGATCTGGATTTTGAGGAGGGTTCGCGCAGCGGCTATCGGCGAAATGTGGCGTGCGTGCGGTCGCCCTTTTCAGCCATCCTTTTACATCGCCGTCGGCGATTAGCCGATTTTCCGGTCGAACCCCTTCCATGCCGGCAAAATTTCGCTAAAACGCGGGCTACCGCATCGGCCTGAAGTGCAGAATTGATTTTTTTCAGGAAACACGATGCGCAAATTCAAAGTGTTAGAGCGTACTTTCCATGGACGCACGTCGCTCTAAACCGCCCTGAGGCGGGCAGGATGGTTTTGAGATGTCGGACGACAGTTTTATCCGCGAAGTCAACGAAGAGATGCGTCGCGATCAGGCGCATGCGCTATGGGACCGTTTTGGTCCCGCCTTGCTTGCGCTCGCGGTGCTGGTGGTGGTCGGCACTGCCGCCTTCGTCGGCTATCGCTATTGGGACGAGACCCGCGCCAATCGCTCGGGCGACGCCTTCTCGCAGGCGCTGAAGCTCGCCAATGAAGGCAAGAGCGACGAAGCGCTGGCGGCCCTCGATGCGCTGGAAAAGGATGGCTACGGCGCCTATCCGCTGCTCGCCCGCATGCGGGCGGCAACCGTCAAGGCGGATAAGGGCGACGTCGCCGCCGCCGTCAAGGACTTCGACGAGGTCGCCGCCGATCCGGACATTCCATCAGGCCTTCGCGATGTGGCGCGCCTCAGGGCAGCGCTGCTACTCGTCGACCACGGTTCGTTCGCCGATGTCTCCAGCCGCGTCGAGACGCTCACCGCCGATACCAATCCGCTGCGCCATACCGCGCGCGAGGCGCTCGGCCTTGCCGCCTGGAAGGAAGGCAAGGCGACGGACGCACTGAAACTGTTCGACCAGATCGCCTCGGATGACAGCGCCCCGCGCAACGCGCGCGAGCGAGCGACGTTGATGTCGGAGCTGATCCGTGGGTCGGGCGGCGTGTCGTAGTGCATCGACATGAATGGCAGATGTAGGGCTGCATGACCTTCAAAGTCGCCATCATCGGCCGGCCTAACGTCGGCAAATCGACCCTTTTTAACAGGCTGGTGGGAAGGAAGCTGGCGCTTGTCGACGACACGCCGGGCGTCACCCGCGACCGTCGCGTCCATGCCGCCAAGCTCTACGATCTGCATTTCGATGTCATCGACACCGCCGGCTTCGAGGATGCTGCTGCTTCGACGCTGCCGGGCCGCATGCGCGCCCAGACCGAGATCGCCATCCGCGAAGCCGACCTGATCTTTTTCACCATCGATGCCAAGTTAGGGCTGATGCCTGACGACAAGACCTTCGCCGAGATCGTGCGCAAGTCCGGCAAGCCGGTTGTCGTCGTCGCCAACAAGGCCGAGGCGCGCGGCGCCCAGGGCGGCATGCTGGAGGCCTGGGAACTCGGCCTTGGCGAGCCGATCCCGGTCTCGGCCGAACACGGCCAGGGCCTGCCCGATTTGCGCGATGCGGTGATATCAGCAATGGGCGAGGCGCGCGCCTTCGGCGAAGAAGAGGATGCCGACGAGGAGGCCGCGGCCAGCGAGGTGCTGATCGGCGAGGACATCACCGATCCGGATGCCGAGCCGAGCTATGACGATACCAAACCGATGCGCATCGCCGTCGTCGGCCGTCCGAACGCCGGCAAGTCGACGCTGATCAATGCGCTGATCGGCGAGGAGCGGCTCCTGACCGGGCCGGAAGCCGGCATCACCCGCGATTCCATCTCCGTCGACTGGGACTGGCATGGCCGCCGTCTCAAACTGTTCGACACCGCCGGCATGCGCCGCAAGGCCCGGATCCACGAAAAGCTGGAAGTCATGTCGGTGCAGGACGGCCTGCGCGCCATCCGCTTTGCCGAGATCGTCATCATCGTGCTCGACGCCACAATCCCCTTCGAGAAGCAGGATCTGCAGATCGCCGATCTGATCATCCGCGAGGGCCGCGCGCCGGTGATCGCCTTCAACAAATGGGATATGATCGACCATCCCCAGGAACTCCTGGCGGAACTGCGCGAGAAGACCGAGCGGCTGTTGCCGCAGGCGCGCGGCATGCAGGCGGTGCCGGTCTCGGCCGAGACCGGGCGCGGCCTCGACAAGCTGATGGATGCCGTCATTAGGACGCACAGAGTGTGGAACAGCCGCGTCTCGACCGGCAAGCTCAACCGCTGGCTGGAAGGCATCCTGGCGCATCATCCGCCGCCTGCCGTCGCCGGTCGCCGGCTGAAGATCAAATATGTCACCCAGGCCAAGACGCGCCCGCCGGGCTTCGTCGTGTCCTGCTCACGGCCGGACGCGATGCCGCAATCCTATGTCCGCTACCTCTCCAACAGCCTGCGCGAAGCCTTCGACATGCCCGGCGTGCCGATCCGCATCGCTTTGCGCACCTCGGAAAATCCGTTCGCCGGCAAGGCGAAGAAGCGCCGCTGAGCGCCGCGTCTTGTGGGCGCCGGCATCAGCTACGCTCCGCAGCCGGCTCGCGTGCAGCGGCGCTTTAATGGGCGGTGTAGGCTCCGTCGACCAGGTGGTAGCTCCCGGTGATAAAGCTGGCCTGATCGGACAACAGGAAGCACACAAGAGCCGCTACCTCTTCCGGTTTGCCGCGCCTGCCCATCGGTTGAAGGGCTGCCATGCGCCTGGTATTGGCTAATGCCTCCGCTTGCTCCGATAGAAGAGGCGTTTCGATCCAGCCGGGGCCGACGACATTGATCCGGATGCCCATCCTCGCATATTCAATCGCAGCAACCTTGGTCAGCCCAACGACCCCGTGTTTCGCTGCCGTGTATGCGGACGCAGTCGGCAAGCCGACGGAACCGAGAATTGAGGACATGTTCACGATGGCGCCTCCGCCTCGATCCAGCATGGCGGCGATTTCGTACTTCATGCTGTAGAAAACGCCATTCAGATTGACGTTCATCAGCCTGTGCCAGTTGTCGAGCGGATAGTCTGCCGTCGCTTTTCGAACGCCGTCGATGCCGGCATTGTTTACCGCCATATCCAGTCCGCCGCATTTCTGGACAGTGAACTCGATCAGCTTTTCGACGGCTGCCGCATCCGTGACATCGACCGCAAAATCGTGCGCCCTGCCTCCTTGCGCGCTTATTTCGGCAGCCATGCAGCGCGCGGCCTCGGCATCAAGGTCGGCGACAACAATTTCGGCTCCTTCTTGCGCGAGTTGCCGTGACACAGCCGCTCCTATTCCGGAGCCTGCGCCGGTCACAATCGCGACTTTACCATGGAAGTCAGGCTTCATCGTCTCTGTCCTATGCCCATTGTGGCCTAACCGAACAGAGGCGGACGGTTATCGCAAGAAGTTTCGCTCCAATTCGCTCGTCAATCCTGTGAATTCATTTTGCCACCCCAAAGCGAGACTTGGCCCGCAGGCCTTGCAATGGTAGAGACGAGGAAGGGCGGTAGATTGACCAGTTTCCTAGCAGGTAGAAATGGAAGAACACAACATTGCGCGCCGGGGGCTCGTGCTGGGAAGTCTGGCTCTGATGCTCTCCGGGTGTACGTCGACGTTACAGCGGGTGACGGAGCCGATTTCATCCGCGTTCGGACCAAGGAATGGCCTCAATCCTCGTTTCCGACGGAAGCAAGTGCGGTACGACGGAAACGAGCCGCCTGGAACGATCGTCGTCGATACTTCGCAACGTTTTCTCTATGCCGTCGAGGGCGACGGGTGGGCGACGCGCTACGGCGTCGGCGTCGGCGAGCAGGGGCTTTCGTTCAAGGGTACAGCGACCGTCGCCCGCAAGGCGGACTGGCCGTCGTGGACACCCACCACCAACATGATGAGGCGCAAGCCTCGCCTGGTGAAATATGCAGGCGGGGTCCCTGGTGGACCAAACAACCCGCTTGGTGCGCGTGCCCTTTATCTCTATCGCAACGGGCGCGACACCTACTTCCGGATACATGGTACAAACGAGCCATGGACGATAGGCACAGCGGTATCGAACGGGTGCATCCGTTTGACAAATGACGACATCATCGACCTCTACGAACGGACTCCTTTGGGCACGACGGTGGTGGTGGTTTGATGGTGGGCAGGACTGATCTCCGTTGCATGGTGAGCCCTGCCGGCACGTCACCGCAAGGATTTCGGCTGCAACCGAATGCCGACTGTGTCATTTCTGCACTAGGCTTTGGTGTAGATCGCAGCTAACTTGGTTGGGCTGCATGTAATTTTTTATTTGTGGCGATTCTATAGGCTGTTCCGCCCCTGGGGAAAGGATTGCTTGATGAACAGGATGTTGATTGTAATGGTTGCTACCCTCGCCGTTACCAGCCTGAGCGGCTGCGCGAACGGGATCGGTAAAGGAAAGGGGAAGGCTCCTCCGCCGGAACCCGTTGCCGTAGAAGAGCCAGTGATTAAGTAAGCATCGGCTTTCGAAGATTTTGGGAAGGGCCGCCAGGCCCTTCCCTATCGATATGCAGGGGCCACCGGATTCGCAGCCTACCTGCGGTTAACGGGCATAGGCTGGCAGCAAGTATTCGGTCCTCGGAGTTCTGGATGAGATGACGCTTGTAAGTGGCCGTTCAACAATTGTGGCCCTGCTCGCGCTTGTCGCGGCGTCATGTCAGTCGCAGGACAACAAACCCCAGCCGACTTTTGTGTCCAATGAACGGGCACTGAGTACCGCGGCGATGCCGGCGCGCGCGGCCCAACGGCATTTCATCGAGTTCCGCTCCCGGTACGCGCTTACCTACGGCCATTCCTACGTGATTTTTGGACGATTGAACCAGGCGGGACGGATGGTCAACCCCGAAGTCGCGGGGCTCGCTCCGAAGTCCGATGATCCCAATGTCTATGTTCTCGGCCATGTGGCGCCCGTGCCAGCCACGACCGGGTGGACGGACGGCGACCTGGAAGATGCCTACCGGTCGGCAAGCTGGCGCGTTTTACTTACGGAAGCCGAATATAGGAAAGTCGTCGCGAGCATACGAAAGCTGCAGGCCAGCTCTCCGCTTTGGCACGCCTCACTCTACAACTGCAACGCATTCGTAGCGGACATCGCCAGATCGATGGGGTATAAGACCCCCGGTACCTGGCTCCGGCCGCAACAATTCATAACCAAGCTTCGGGAGATGAACGGGGGTTGAAATGCGATTTGCAAACCCGCTTTCGCCTCATTCGCCCGGTCAACTCCGAAAGCAGCGCGCTCTGAATGTCTTCGGTCGACAATTCGGACGCTGACATCGTTGCGACGGTTTATCGTGGTCCCAGATCGAGAAAAGGCTCCGGTGACCTGAAGTGACCATTTCTGTAGCTTCACTTGGCGAGATCATATGGGTGATCGGCCTCGTTGCCTGGTATGTGATCCGGTATCCCTTCGAGCGCCGGGCAAGGCGCGTGCGAATTGTAGCTGGCGGCCGCTCGCGTTCCGACACCGTCGGGCTTGCATCGGCTCTCCTTGGCCTGGCGATCCTGCCTGGCTTCTATGTCGCCACCGGCATCCCCGCAGCGGCTGACCATCCGGCCAGCGTGTGGTCGGTGGCGCTCGGAACCATCATCTTCTGCTCCGCGCTGTGGATTTTTCGCATGTCCCACAAGGAACTTGGCCGTAACTGGTCGATCACGCTCGAGATTCGCGAACGGCACGAACTGGTCAGCGCCGGGCCATACGCCCTGGTCCGTCACCCGATGTACACCTCGTTCCTGCTTATGGGGCTCGGCCAGCTCTTTCTGCTGCCGAACTGGGTTGCGGGCATATCCGGTTTGATTGGTTTCGCCGTCCTTTTCCTGCTGAGAGTGGACAAGGAAGAGCGTATGATGCTTGAGACTTTAGGCCCGCAATACCGTGCCTATATGGAAAGGACCAAGCGAATAGTCCCTTATCTTTATTAGAGGTCGTTTGATGCGAGGTCGAGCCATCAAGCTTTCGGCGCCCCGGCGCCTTGTTGGCGATCTGATGAGGTTTTCGATCGGCGTGCCACGGGTCGCGGTGCAGCGTCAGATGAATCTCGGCCCACTCGTAAGGGCTAGAATGGCGCAGCAGACCAGGCCCTCGTGGACCGCGATCTTCCTGAAAGGCTATGCGCTTCTCGCCCTGGAGATGCCGGAGCTGCGGCGCGCCTATGTCAAATTGCCCTGGCCGCAGCTTTACGAGTATCCGGCAAGCGTGGCCTCGATTGCCCACGAGCGCGAATATGATGGCGAGCCGGCCGTTCTGCTGAGCTGCATCAAGTGCCCGGAGCGCTACTCCATCACGGAACTTGAGGGGTCCATCCACGCGGCTCGATCACGGCCGATCCTCGAGGTCCCGGAGTTCCGGCGTGCCTTGCGGATGGCAGGTGCGCCCGCGCCAGTCAGGTGGCTGCTTATGTGGCTAGGGTTGAACATCGCCCGGCAAAGGGCAAATTACTTCGGTACCTTCCAACTGTCCGTCTATTCTGGTCTCGGTGCGGAATCACTCAACCCGCTGACACCATTGACCACGCTTCTGAACTACGGTCCGATCGGCAACGACGGATCGGTGAATGTCCGCATCCACTACGATCACCGGGTGATGGATGGAGCGAACGTCGCACGAGCACTGGAGCGATTCGAAAAGATTCTGAACGGCACTGTCGCCAATGAAGTGATGCTGCTCGGTCAGGGTGTTTCCGCTCCTGCAAGACGGAGGAACGCGACGTGATTTCGCACAGTGGATTGCGGCCGGCCGTCGTCGTGATTGGCGGCTCGGGTGGAATTGGCCGGGCAATTGCGGGCGTCGCTGCACGGGAGCACGGCGCGGTTGTGCTGGTTGCCCGCTCGCCCGAGGGTTTGGCCGCCGCGGCGTCCGAGGTTCGGGAGGCGGGTGGCGAGGTATTCACGCTCGAACTGGATCTCGTGGCAGGCGATGCGCCAATGCTCCTGGAGGGCTTTCTGTCCGCACACGGCCTGGTCTGTGATGTCCTGGTCAACAGCGCCGGCTACGGCCTGCGGGGTGCGACGACGGCGCTGCCTGTTGATGGTCAACTCGGCATCATCGATCTCAACATACATTCCCTCACAGAACTGACCCTCCATTTTCTGCCCGGAATGGTGGCGCGCCGACGGGGCGGGGTGCTCAATCTCAGTTCCGTCGCCGGGTTCCTTCCCGGACCTTATATGGCTCTGTACTTCGCCAGCAAAGGTTTCGTGCGCTCCTTCTCAGAGGCGCTTCACCAGGAATTGCGCCGAACCGGTGTGACGGTCACATGCGTGGCACCAGGCCCGGTGTCGACGGAGTTTCTCGCAAGGTCAGGCGCCAATCAGACGGTGCTCTTCAATGTCTTGCCCAAAGTGGACGCGGAGTATGTGGCCGAACGTGCGTGGCGAGGGTTCAGATCCGGTCGTCGCCTCGTCGTGCCGGGAATCTCGGCCAAGTTGGCTGCCCTTGCGGCATCGCTCCTGCCTTCCGCAGCGCTGCTGCCCCTGGTCGGCCGGCTGCAACGCGGCGGCAACGATCAATGTCCTTGCGGTTCAGGTATGAAGTTCAAGAAATGCTGCGGTACCCGCCAGATCCAGCTGCGCCGGGGCCCTCGGGGAATTGTCCCCTGACCGGACCAGCACGCCACCGAAAAACCTCATTGAAGCAAGAGACGTTCGCCGATGGCGGGCCGTTAAGCATGTTCGTGGCATAGCCGTTAAGCATGTTGGTGGCAGAGAGGAGGCTCCTCCATCTCTGAACAGCGCTCTGCGGAGCGGGTATTGCGACCGTTGGAGCCGTTTCCAACAAAAGCCTTTGAAATGATTGGCGCTGTCGACCTCCGTTAACGCCCCATCAAGGTTAATGCATCATCGTGCCTCTCCAGTGGGGTCCGTTGCGTTTCTGGAGAGTTCCGTGCATCGACGTGTTTTGAAGCGGCTTGTCGCTCTCGCCGGTGAGAAGAGACGTTCCTTTCTGTCTCCTCTGGTCATTGGACTTGGCATCTGGGTCGGCTTTCCCAATGTCATCGCCTACCAGGACATGACGAGCCTGGTTTCCGGTCTCAAGGCGCCGAACGCCCGCTGGAACGCCTATGTCGAGAAATCCGTCGCCGGCTCGGTCCATGCCGCCGAAATGCCTTTCCTCGATACCGACATCACCGGCTCGATCTCGGGTTCCGGCGTCCGGTTGCCCGGCATCGGCGCCGTGTCGTTTCGCGGCAAGGGCAGCGTGGCCAGCACGACGCCCGACGAGGACCGCATCATGCGCGCCGACAAGAAGGGCCGCATCATCATCGTCTCGCCGGTCGCGCCGCCGAAGAACTTCAATGCCGGCTCGGTGTTTGAGCGCACCTCCTCGCTGCTTCGCCCGAGCATGGACAGCGGGCTGAAGATGGCTTTCGCCAAGCCCGAGATCAAAGGCAAGGAGATCCAGATTGCCGCCGCGTTCCATAGGCGCGTCGACAAGAAGCCGGATCCCGGCGTGCCGGCCATGCTGGCCGCGCTGGTCAACAACGACCGCCCCGACGTCCTGGCGACGGCCTACGCAGCGGCCGCGCCTGACTATGCCCAGGCTTCGCCCTTCGAGGCCTTGCTTCAGGACGAGCAGCCGAACGATGGCCGCTTCATTCCGCCGGTGGCCAAGGGCGATCATTCGTGGATGCAAACCGCGCTGCCGGCGAGCGTCTTCTCGAAGCCGGAACAGGCTTGCCTCGCCAATGGCATCTATTTCGAGGCGCGCGGGGAATCGGTGCGCGGCCAGGCCGCCGTCGCCCAGGTCATCCTCAATCGCGTTCGCAATCCGGCCTATCCGAACTCGATCTGCGGCGTCGTCTATCAAAATGACAAATGGTTCAACCGTTGCCAGTTTTCCTTCGCTTGCGACGGCAGGAAGAAGCGCATCCAGAGTCCCGCCCACTACAAGACCGCGCAGGACATCGCCATGGCGGTCACTGCCGGCAAGATCTTCATCCCGGAAGTCGGATCGTCGACGCATTACTACGCCAACTACGTCAACCCGGGTTGGGCGCGGACGATGAAAAAAATGACCAGGATCGGCCTGCACATTTTCTATCGCACCTATGGCGGCGGCTGGAGCTGAGCGCTCCGGCAAGGCCCCGGGCGCGGCCGATCGAAGACCCGTCGCCGCAGGGATTCGGCCGCGGCACGCCAGCGGCGGTAGCGGGCACGATGTCGCACCCTGGCAAGCTCTTGATTTTCATGGGAAAAATACTTGACGCTGAAGTCCTGCCCGTGGCTTGACGGGCGGGGACCCTCTAACTATGTTGCCGGCGACTTAAGAGCGGACGGACGGTGACGATCTGACCGGGCAAGGGGGTTGCGATGGCCGACAAGAATGGGCCAGACGGAACCGGAGAAACCGGCCCCGGCAAACAGCGTCAAGCCGACATCCGCGACGACGATCTTGAGCGCCGCCGGCGCGAACTTGAAGCATCGCTTGCGACAAGGCGGCCGGACCGGCTCGAGGGGAAAGACGACGCGAAAGCGGGCAGTGCGGCCGGATATGGCCAGGCGCTCAAGCTATCCAGCGAGTTCATCGCCGGGATAGTGGTTGGTGCCGGTCTTGGCTGGATCATCGACCGTGTGGCGGGGACATCGCCATGGGGTCTGATTGTTTTTTTGCTGCTCGGTTTTGGCGCCGGCGTGCTCAATGTCCTGCGCTCCGCGGGACTTATGGCGGAATTCGGACAGGGCGACAAAGCCCGCGATCCGAAAGAATGACTTGAGGCGCCGCTTGCCGGCGCAGTGAACAGGACACTAAAGCCGCGCGCGGCTTTGATGGGGATATAAAGTGGCTGCTGACAAGGTCGATCCGATCCACCAGTTCCATATCAACAAGCTGATTCCGATCGAGATCGGCGGCTACGACCTGTCGTTCACCAATTCGGCGCTCTTCATGGTCGCGACCGTCGCCGTCGCCTCGGCGTTCCTCTATCTCAGCACCTCGAGCCGCAGCCTCGTTCCCAGCCGTCTTCAGTCGGTCTCGGAAATGGCCTACGAATTCGTCGGCAACATGCTGAGGGACGCAGCCGGAACCCAAGGCATGAAGTTCTTTCCCTTGGTATTTTCGCTGTTCATGTTCGTGCTCGTTGCCAATCTGCTCGGTCTTTTTCCATATTTCTTCACCGTCACCAGCCATATCATCGTCACCTTCGGCCTTGCCGCGCTGGTGATCGGAACCGTCGTCGTCTACGGCTTCATGAAGCATGGCCTTGGTTTCCTGAAACTGTTCGTGCCGCATGGCGTGCCGGTTTACCTGCTGCCGCTGGTGGTGCTGATCGAGGTGATTTCCTTCGTTTCGCGCCCGGTCAGCCTCTCGGTTCGTCTGTTCGCCAACATGCTGGCCGGCCACATCACGCTGAAGGTGTTCTCGGGCTTCGTGGTGAGCTTGAGCGCGCTTGGCACGCTCGGCATTGCCGGATCGGTCCTGCCGCTGGCGATGGCCGTGGCGCTGACGGCGCTGGAACTGCTGGTTGCCTTCCTGCAGGCCTACGTCTTTGCCGTGCTGACCTGCATGTATCTGAACGACGCCCTGCATCCCGGGCACTGACCCAGTTGACCCAAGAGTTTCCGGCCCTGCTGCCGGGATAGAAATCGCAACGGAATTTTTTAGATCCAAAGGAGTTGAACACATGGAAGCAGAAGCAGCAAAGTTCATCGGCGCCGGCATCGCATGCCTCGGCATGGGTGGCGCCGGTATTGGCCTTGGCAACATCTTCGGCAGCTATCTGGCGGGCGCATTGCGTAATCCGTCGGCCGCGGATGGCCAGTTCGGCCGCCTGATCTTCGGCTTCGCCGTGACTGAAGCGCTGGGCATCTTCTCCCTGCTCATCGCGCTTTTGGCCCTGTTCGGCTGAGCCCCTGTTCGGCTAACATTGGGAATTGGAAGGGCCGGCCGCAAATCGGCGGCAGGCCTGACATCAGGGGATAGTCCATGTTCGTGACATCTGCCTTTGCGCAAGAGTCCGCGCCTGCCGTCGAAGGCGGCCATACCGGCACGGAAGGCGATACGCATTCCGGCACCGGTGTGCCTGCCGAGGCGCACGGCGTGTTCCCGCCATTCGATCCGGCGACATTCCCGTCGCAGCTTCTGTGGCTGGCGATCACCTTCGGGCTGTTCTACCTGTTCCTGAAGAAGGTGGTGATGCCGCGTGTTGGCGGCATCATCGATGTCCGCAACGACCGCATCACCCAGGACCTCGACCATGCCGCCAGGCTGAAGGGCGAGGCCGATGCCGCCGTTGCCGCCTATGAGCAGGAACTGGCGGAGGCCAAGGCCAAGGCCAATGCGATCGGCCAGCAGGCCAACGATGCCGCCAAGGCGGAAGCCGAAGCCGCCCGCAAGAAGGTCGAGGCAGCGCTTGACCAGAAGCTTGGCGAAGCCGAGGCTCGCATTTCGACCATCAAGGCCAATGCCATGAAGGAAGTCGGTACGATCGCCGAGGACACGGCTTCGGCTATCGTCGAGGCGCTTGTCGGCGGCAAGGCCAGTAAGGCCGAGATCGCGGCAGCCGTCAAATCCGTGGCCCGGTGAGGAGCGCATCATGGACGCCACATCACTCGCGACGCTTTGGGCCACCGTTGCCCTCGTCATTTTTCTGGGCATTGCCGTCTACGTCAAGGTGCCTAAGCTGATCGCCAAGGCGCTCGACGCCCGCGCCGACAAGATCAGCAACGAGCTTGAAGAAGCGCGCCGGCTGCGCGAGGAGGCCCAGCAACTGCTCGGCCAATACCAGCGCAAGCGCAAGGAAGCCGAGCAGGAGGCCGCCGACATCGTCGCCGCCGCCAAGCGCGAGGCCGACATGCTGGCTGCCGAGGCGCACAAGAAGACCGAGGACTATGTCACCCGGCGCACCGCGCTTGCCGAACAGAAGATCGGTCAGGCGGAGCGCGAGGCGATCGGCGAAGTGCGCGCCAGTGCCGTCGATATCGCGGTCGAAGCCGCCCGCACGCTGCTCGCCGCCAAGATTGACGCCAAGGCGGGCGCCGAGCTGTTCCAGGCCTCGCTTCAGGACGTCAAGTCCAGGCTGAACTAAGCCGGGTAATCTCCCTCCTTGAGGGGGACATGTCGCCGAAGGCGACAGAGGGGGTCGCCTCGGCGTCGCGACGCCCTATCGGATAATATGTCGAATGAAAGAGGGGCGCGGCGCTTCACGCGCGGCTACCCCCTCTGGCCTGCCGGCCATCTCCCCCTCAAGGGGGGAGAAAGCGCTCAATCCAGACCGGAAAAACTCTCTTCGTCGAGCACTTCGGTTCCGCCAAGCCGGAACGGTGCGAAGGACGCGCGGTGCAGCCGCGCCACCGGTCCATGCACCTCGATCGCCGTGCGGTGGCGGACCGTGGCGTAGCCCATATGGAGCTCGAAACCGTAATCCGCATGATGGCTGCCGCAACCGCACATCATGCGGTCGCGCATCACCTTGGCGACGATCGAGGCGGCGGCGATCGACTGCGAGCGCCGGTCGCCCTTGATCAGCGCTCTCCCTTCGCATGGCAGTCCAGGCGGCACGTCGCGGCCGTCGGCCAGGGCCAGCTTCGGCTGCACCGAGAGCCCGATCAAGGCGCGGCGCATCGCCTCGAGGCTGGCCTTGAGAATATTGCTGCCATCGATGCCTTCCGCGCTGACCGAGGCCATCGACACGGCAAGAGCGGAGCCGAGGATTTTCAGGAACAGCGCCTCGCGCTGCAGATGGCTGAGGCGCTTGGAATCGTCGAGACCGTCGGGAATGTTGGCGGGATCGAGCACTACCGCTGCCGCGACGACCGGCCCTGCGAGTGGGCCGCGCCCTGCCTCGTCCATTCCCGCCACCGGCCACAGACCTTCGGCCATCGCCTTCGTCTCGAAGGAGAAATCGGGTCTCTCAACGATTTCGAAGAGAAGCGGAGAATCAGAACGCGCGCGAGCCATGTTGCGGCGAGGTTCGCATCGGCTCCGATTCTCCGCAAGCCCCTCCGGGTCGGGTGAGGCACCGGACCCGGAGGGCACCGTCTGCAGGCCCGGGGACAGGACAGGCTGGACGGGATTTTTTCATCTGCCGCCGGCAGCGGCGGCAGACGATGTCTTCAAAGCAGCATCAGTTGCTCGGTTGCCTTGGCTGCGGCGACGAACTGGTCGGTCCTGAGCGACCGCCGCTCGGCGTTGAGGCCAAGCCGTTTGGCGGCGATCTCGAAGCGCCGGCCGATCTGCCAGGCATAGGGGCCGGAGCCTTTCATGCGCTTGCCCCATTCCGAATCGTAATCCTTGCCGTCGCGCATCGAGCGGATCAGCGACATGACGTGACGGTAGCGGTCCGGATAATGACGCAGCAGCCAATCCTTGAAGATCGGCGCGACCTCCAGCGGCAGGCGCAGCAGGACGTAGCCGGCCTCGCGCGCTCCTGCCGCACGTGCCGAATCGAGGATGCGTTCCATCTCCTGATCTGTGAGGCCGGGGATGATGGGAGCGACCATGACCGAGGCCGGAATGCCGGCATCCGAAAGCCGCCTGATCGCCTCCAGTCGCTTGGTCGGCGTCGACGCGCGCGGCTCCATCGTTCTGGCCAGCATGCGGTCGAGCGTCGTCACCGACAGCGCCACCTTGGCCAGCCCGCGTTCGGCCATGCGCGACAGAATGTCGATGTCGCGCGTCACCAGGGCGGATTTGGTGACGATGCCGACCGGGTGGCCGCGCGCCTCCAGCACTTCGAGGATCTCGCGCATGATCCGGTACTGCTTCTCGATCGGCTGATAGGGGTCGGTGTTGGTGCCGATGGCAATGGTGCGTGGCTGGTAGCCGTCCTTCGACAATTCCTTGTCGAGCAGCCGCGCCGCATCCGGCTTGGCGAACAGCTTCGATTCGAAATCCAGTCCCGGCGACAGGCCCATGAAGCTGTGCGTCGGCCGCGCGAAGCAATAGACGCAGCCATGTTCGCAGCCGCGATACGGATTGATCGAGCGGTCGAAGGAAATGTCGGGCGATTCGTTGCGGGTGACGATGGTGCGCGGCTTCTCGACCTGCACCTCGGTCTTGAACGGCGGCAACTCCTCAAGCGAATTCCAGCCATCGTCGAACACATGCCGGCTGACCGGTTCGAACCGGCCGGATGGGTTGATGCCGGCGGACCGGCCGCGATTGCGCTCCGGACGGATACGGACGCCGCTCTGCTCGATCATTGCATTGGCCATCTCGGCTCTTCCAGCCCCGAAGGCAGCAATGTCGGCACGTACGATCTGTTCCATTTTAGCCCTCTCCCAGGGACTGTCGGCTGGCTGTCGAATCGCTCTGTTCATGAAAATAATCCTATTTGTCCCGGTGGAACAAATCAAGAACATTTTTATGGGTCGACGCAAAAACTGGCGCTGTGCCCGGCTTTCCGCTATTCGGCTAACCATGCTCAGCGTTCTCATCCAGACCCTGAATGACGAGGAAAGACTTGCCCGCACGCTCGCCTCGCTGATCGGCGGCGCGGTCGAGGGTGTGGTGCGCGACGTCATCGTCTGCGACACCGGCTCGACCGACCAGACGCACCGCGTTGCCGAACATGCCGGCTGCCTTTATGTGGCGAGCGGCGGCATCGCTGCCGGCATCAGGCAGGCCAAGGGCGACTGGCTGCTGCTGCTGGAGCCGGGCGCGCGGTTGGGCGAGGGTTGGATCGACGAGGTCGTCGCCCACACCGCCAGGCAAACCATGCCGGCGCGGTTCTCGCGGGCGCGCGGTAGCCGCGTGCCGTTCCTGTCGCGGGTGCTTTCGCGAAACCGCGCACTGGCCGAAGGGCTGGTGATCAGCAAGCGTCAGGCCGCGGCCTTATCGAAAAACGCCCGCAGCGCCGAAGCCATCGCCCGCGGCCTTGCGACCAGGAGGCTCGACGCCGAAATCTGGGTCGCGCCGATCAAGTGAGGGCCGTCACTCCCCTTAAGCGGGCGAGGGAAGGTCGCGTCCTTTGCTGCGGTAGTTCTCCGCCGAGGTCGTCTTCTACGAGACCGCAGTTTATCCGGGGTTAGGCGGGATGATGTGACGCGTGGATCGGGTTGCCGACCTCTGTGTATTGCGTAAAGCCCGTAAAGCCCGTATATTCCGGAACAAAGGGGCCTCGCCGATGACCACCACCGTCACCGCCGCCGCCGTCTCGAAAAACTTCGGCGCCTATCAAGATGCCGCGGTCCGCGATCCGGTCATCATCACCAAGAACGGCCGCCCGCGCACCGTGTTGCTGGCTTACGAAGATTTTGTCCGGCTGTCGAAGCGCGATCGGCGGGTCGAGTTGACAGCAGAACTCAGCGCGGACGAAATCGCCGCGGTCGAAGCCTCCGAAATGGATCCGGGTCTCGACCATCTCAATGAGGAACTCAACGGGACAAAAAGCCTGACAGCAAAAAATGCTGCCGGCTGAAATCAAAGTCGGCCACGTCTTTCGTTATTCTTATCTCTGGCATTGGCAACACCGCGAGGGGCCGCATTGGCGCGACACTCCTGGGAGGAATGCACATGCTTGTCGTCCTGCGGGAAACTCGCGATACTCGGCGACATTTCGGGGAGATCGCAGATGAATGTATCCAAATTCGTTCGTATCGCCTTGCTGGCAGCCGCTTGCTCAGTGCCGACGATCGCGGTGGCGCAGGAGTTGTCGCTTTGGTCGGTTTATGAGAACACGCTCAAATCGGCCAAGTACATCGATCTGACTCATGCCTTCGAGCCGGTGCAGCCGGTATGGCCGGGCTTCGCCAACGCCAGGTTCAAGCCGGCTGTCGCCGGGAAGGACATCGAGGGCTACGTCAAGGCCGGCGAAGAGTTCACTTACGACAAGCACGGGTTTGTCGCGACTGCCTACGAGTTGGCGACGGACCAATATGGCACGCAGCTCGATCCGCCCTCCCACTGGAACCCGCTCGGCGCAACGATCAGCGACCTGCCGGCCACCTATGCCGTGCGGCCGCTCGTCGTCATCGACATCAGCGGCAAGGTGCGGACTGACGAAGGCTATCACCTCCAGGTCGCCGATATCGAGGAGTGGGAAAAGCAGCACGGCCGCATTCCGGAAGGTTCAGTCGTCTTCGTGCGTTCGGATTGGTACAAGAAATGGTCCGATGCCGCCCGCTTCAACCAAAAACCGTTTCCAGGCGTCAGTTTGGACGCACTGAAATTCCTGCATCTGGAGCGAAAGATCCTGTTCCATGGTCATGAGCCGCTCGACACCGACACCACGCCCAATCTCGAAGGCGAATACTGGCTGCTTCACAACGATTTCACGCAGGCAGAAGGCGTCGCAAATCTCGACAAGGTGCCGGAGGCCGGTGCGTTGGTCACAATCGGCTTCGCCAAGCCGCTCGGCGGGTCAGGCGGGTACGCGCGTTACATCGCGATTGCACCCGCCGACTGGACGGAGGGCGTCTCGGTCACCGAAGCGCCTGGTGCGCCGCTTTCCCGGCAAACCGCGCCGCTCAAGCGCGACGAGAACGGCGTCTTCCGCCCGACGCCCTGATAGTAGAGGATATCATCGGGGCGGCAGGGCCGTGGCACGTCCCATTCCACGCGATTTGTGGCGCAAGTCGGGACAAAAGGTTCAGACGACCAGCCCTCCGGCGCTCGCGAAAACGTGACTGTCCCGATGATAGCCATCACAATTGCTAGCGCTATCGTGGCATGAGCGCCAATCCTGCCACGGGAGACAGCCTTGCTCCGCCTATCCGCCGCCGTTCTGCTGACTGTGGCTTTCTGGCCGTTCGCCGCTTCGGCCCGGGACGAGCCGCCGTCGAGATGCGTTGCGATCGCTGAAGCGCTGCCGTCAGCCACCTATGCCAGCTTCACGGCGCCAAAGGCGCAGCCGTCTCGGCTGGCCCAGGCTTTCGTCGACGGTGACGTTACGATCACCTATGCCGGCCATTCGACCTACGTTATCGAGACACCCGCCGGCGTCAGGATCGCCACCGACTTTTCTGGCGTCTATGGCGCCGACCCGCTGCCGCGCGTCGTGACTATGAACAAGGCCCACCGCACCCATTATTCGGACCATGTCGATCCCGCCATCGAATATGTGCTGCGCGGCTGGAATCCGGACGGCGGTCCGGCGCGCCACGCCCTTGTCGTCGACGATGTCTATATCCGCAACGTGCCGACGGATATCCGCAATGGCGGCGATCTCGGCAAGGACGGCAATTCCATCTTCATTTTCGAAGTGGCTGGACTCTGCATCGGCCATCTCGGCCATCTGCACCACCGGCTGGAGGATGCGCATTACGGCGCCATCGGCCGGCTCGATATCCTTATGGTGCCTATCGACGGCGGCATGACGCTGTCGCTCGACCGGATGACTGAAATCACCGCGCGGCTCTATTCCTCGATGATCCTGCCGATGCATCGCCATTCGACCCCGATCAGCGAATTCACAGGTAGGATGGGCGACGATTTCGCGGTGGAATTCTTCTCCGGCCGGTCGCTGACGGTCTCACTGAAGACCCTGCCCGACCGGCCGACGATCATCATCCTCGACGGGGTTTGACCGCTTCGTCGCGGCCTTCTCCGCTGTGCGCGGCCTCACTACTCCACCTCGCTCAAATCACGCGCTGTCGCGAACTCAACGAGCGTTAATGCTCCGTCAAGCTTGCCAGAAGGATTCCGGGCGATCCTTTTATTGTGCATTGCACAAAGCCTGACCGAGGATTACCGTTCCTGTGATGCGGGCGGACGGGTTTGGGTAACGCCTGAGCGTTGAGCGGCCGACGTTTCGTCGGCGCCGCCCTCACAGCTGAGGATCCTTATGACCCCTGACAAATCCGGTGCTGCAAGCCTCGAGTCGATCGCTCGAAACGGCAGCCTGCTGCGCCGCATTGCCGTGCGGATTCCGACCTATCTGTCGGACCTTCGCGAGAACCCGGCATGGCTGCCGATGTTCATGCTGGCGCGTACCATGCCGGCGCGGCGGTTGCATTGGCGTGGCGCAAAACCGGTTCGACCGGCACAAGAAGTCCAGGAAACGGTGTTCACTGGCATCGACCGTGATGCGGTGGTCGGCGCGCTCCGCTCGGACGGGCTCTTTTCCGGACTTGCGCTGCCGCAGTCGATTCACGAGGAGATCGCCAGCTTCGCGCAGCGCACGCCTTGCTTCGGTAATTTCGAGCGTCGGCTGGAGTTCCTGCCGGCAAAGCACGCATCGCTTCGGCCGTCCCTTGCTCAGCGGCCACTTTTTCGAGCGGATCCTCGACTGTAACGCTGCGCTTACCGTACAGCGCGATCCGCTGCTTCTCGACATCGCCGCCCATTATCTCGGCAGCCAGGCGAAGCTGATCACCACGCGCGTCTGGTGGAGCTTTCCGACGAGCTCCGCCTCCGACGCCGAGAAGAACCTGGCGTCGCTTGGCAAGTACCACTTCGATCTCGACGATTGGCGGATGCTGAAATTCTTCTTCTATCTCAATCCGGTCGATGCCGAGACTGGCCCCCATGTCTATGTCCGCGGCAGCCACAACCGCCGCACCCTCAAGCACCAGTTGACGCTCCTCGTCGGCCATCCCGCGGAAGAGGTTCTGAATGTCTACGGCGCGCAGAGTCCGATTACGCTGACCGGCGAGGCGGGATCGGGCTTCGTCGAGGATCCCTTCGGCTTCCACATGGGCACCGTGCCGACGCGCAAGCCGCGGCTGATGATGGAAGTCGGCTTCGGCGTATCGCCGCCCTCGCGCCGGCGATTCCACGGCGAGCCGGTTATTCGGTGATTTTCGGCGCTGGTTCTGGTCCCGAACAGCCTTTTGAGAACCTGGTCTAACTCGTCTTGGTGCCGCTGCGCCGCAGATGTTCGTCCAGGCGCGGCATGATCTCGACGAAGTTGCAGGGCATGTGCCGGTAGTCGAGCTGCGGCTTCAAGATGCCGTCCCAGGCGTCCTTGCAGGCGCCGGGCGAGCCGGGCAGCACGAAGACGAAGGTCGCGTTGACGACGCCGCCAGTCGCCCGGCTCTGGATCGTCGAAGTGCCGATCTTGTCGTAGGAAATGCGGTGGAACACTTCGGAAAAGCCGTCCATGCGCTTTTCGAAGATCGGCTCCAGCGCCTCCGGCGTTACGTCGCGGCCGGTAAAACCGGTGCCGCCGGTGGTGATGACGACATCGATCGCTTCGTCCCTCGACCAGTTCTGAACCTTGTCGCGGATTTTCTCGCGATCGTCGGTGACGATGTCGCGGCCGGCGAGAATATGGCCGGCCTCGACGATGCGGTCGGCCAGCGTCTGGCCGGATTTGTCGTCGGCAGGGCTGCGCGTATCGGAAACGGTCAGCACCGCGATGCGCACGGGAATGAAGGAACGGCTTTCGTCAATCCTGGCCATATGCGTCAAGCTCCGATGTCATGCTTCGCGTCGCGGCGACGAACCAGTCGGGATGGCGGCTGCGGATATCGACGGCGGCGCGTTTGGCGACATTGCCGGTCTCGAACAGCCCAAAACAGGTCGCACCGGAACCGGACATTCGCGCGAACCCCGCTCCGGCCTTGTTGAGCACCGAAAGTGCCTTGCCGATGGCAGGTTGGATCGCCCGTGCCGCAGGCTCGAGGTCGTTGCGCGTGATCTCCAGCCAATTACGGATGCTGTGGAAGTCGAGGCTGCGCGGTAG
This sequence comes from Mesorhizobium sp. WSM4845, assembly GCF_055811455.1. Lineage (NCBI taxonomy): Bacteria > Pseudomonadati > Pseudomonadota > Alphaproteobacteria > Hyphomicrobiales > Phyllobacteriaceae > Mesorhizobium > Mesorhizobium sp. WSM4845. The sequence goes on along the minus strand of NZ_JBVVQA010000001.1, from coordinate 373,948 downwards.
CGGCGGCAGCCCCTCATTGTCGCGATGGGAAAGCGCATTGAACACCTCGGCCGTGGAGATGGCAGTGCCGGGATTGACGAGAACCAGCCCGAGTGCGGGAAAGCCCGGCACGGCCGACAATTCGTCACCGACGCCGCGCGCGATCAGCGGCCTTGCCATAAGGCACATCGGAACGTCGGCGCCCAGCGAGAGGCCGACCCGCGCCAGGTCGGCATCGTCGAGGTCAAGTCTCCATGTCTCAACCAGCCCGCGCAGCGCCGTTGCGGCGTCGCTTGACCCGCCGCCGACGCCGGATGCAACCGGCAGGTTCTTTTCGAGCCTGATTGCGACCGGCGACGTATGCCGCGGACCAGCCTGTTTTCGCAGCGCATCGCGCGCTTTCACGACCAGGTTGCCGTCGTCGAGCGGGACTGCGGAGGCATATCGGCCTGACACGGAAAACCCGTCGCTGTCGGCGAGCTCGATGTCAACCCGGTCGCCGAAGCGCGTGAACACCGCCAGGCTCTCGATCATGTGATAGCCGTCGGCGCGCCTGCCGGTGACGTGCAGCGCGAGATTTATCTTGGCATGCGCATGCAATGCCCGGACCTTATTGCCGGAAGCCACTGTCTCAGTCACGAGGGGGATGATGTCAGTCCTTGGCCAGGCGGTATTCGCCGGTCTTCGGGTCCCTGACCAGCGTGCCCATTGTGCCGTTGCTAGCCTGCTTTTCGGTGCGCCGTATCTTGGCCGTCACGCGCTCGGCTTCCCTGACGAAGGAGCGATAGCCGAAATAGGCGAGCAGGCCGACTGCGATGAAGAAAATGATCTGTGGCATGTCAAACTCCTCTCGCAAGGCCGACTGCGGCGCCGGTCGGACGGTCACTTTCAAGTTAAACGCTTTCGCCGGTTTTTCAAAGCCCGAAGCGCGCCCATAGTGCGCGCTCTTCCGCCGCATCGATCACGCCGCTTGCGGCAGCAGCGGCGATCTCGGGCGCCGAAAAGCCGCCTCTGCTTGAGCCGAACCAGCCGAAGCGGCCGAACAGGCCGCGCGGCGCCGTGATCAGCTTGAGCTGGGTTTTTGGCCCGAAACGGGCCCTCAGCACGCTGCGCATATCGCCGAGCGCATCGACAAGGCCGAGTTCCAGTCCCTTCTTGCCTGTCCAGAACAGTCCGGTGAACAGGTCCGGGTCGTCCTTGAGCTTGGCCCCGCGCCGGTCCTTGACGAGGTCGATGAAGGTCTCGTGGACCTCGAGCTGCAGCGCCTTCAGCCGCTCGATATCTTCCTTCTTCTCTGGCTTGAACGGATCGAGCACCGCCTTGTTCTGGCCGGCCGTATGGACGCGGCGCTCGACGCCGATCTTCTTCAACAGCTCGGGAAAGCCGAACGAGGCCGACACCACGCCGATCGAACCGACGATAGACGACGGATCGGCAATGATCTCGTCGCCCGCGACCGCGATCATGTAGCCGCCCGACGCCGCCACGTCCTCGACGAAGACCAGGACTTTTTTGTTCTTCTCGCTCGCCAGGTCGCGGATGCGTCTGAAGATCAGCCGCGACTGCACCGGCGAGCCGCCCGGCGAATTGATCGAAATGGCGACCGCGGGCGCGTCGAAGGAAAACGCCTTCTCAATAGGGCCAGCGGTAGATGCCAGCGACAGGCTCGGCCGGAACGGGCCGCCGCCGGGCATGATGGTGCCGTGCAGCCGGATGACGGGAATGGTGACGATGTCGGAGCGCCAGGATTTCGGCAGCAGGCGGTTCAGGAAGCGTTTCACGGGGTCTCCGGTCAAAATTGGCTTGAAGGCATGTAGGGATTCGCCGGCCAACGGCAATGCCGCGACGCCCGGCCGGCCAAAAAGGCTCAGTCGCCGAACAGCGAAGCCATCCCGTTGTTGATCATCTCGGTCCGCTCCGTGGGGCCGTCACCAGATTGCGCGTGCAGCATCAGCGGCGGGCGGATCGACAGTTTTCCGCGTGCGCCGAGGATTGCCCTGACGACGATGCGGATCGCCGCTACCTCGGGGCGGGGGTGGACGGCCAGCATCTCGGCGTCGCCGAAGCGGCCCGATATCGCATCGAGGATAGCGCCGAGCTGATCGGGCCTGGCAATCACGGCAAGACCGCCGCGCGGCCTGACCACGGCAGCCGCGCTTCGGATCCAGCTGTCGAACAGCCCGTCCTCCATCACATGCGCCGCCTTCCTGAGCGGGTCGGGCGTGGCGCGATCCTCGGCGGCGTTGAAGGGCGGGTTCATGATGACGAAATCGAAGGAGTTGTCGGCAAGCCCAGTGGCGGTTCGCGCCTGGCCCGACAGCGCGACGTCGGCGGCGAGCACCGAGGCGCGGTCGTTGAGATGCGCATTGCCGGGATGGGCAAGCGTCGTTGCGGCGAAGGCCGCCATTTCCGGAGACCGTTCGATGAGCACGGCCTCGGCATCAGGACAGCGCGACAGCACGGCCAGGCCTGCGGCGCCAGCACCCGCGCCGAAATCGGCAAGGCGCCCGGCGAAGGAGGACGGCACGGCAGCCGCCAGCATCATGGCGTCCATGCCGGCGCGATGGCCTGCCTGTTTCGGCTGCACCAGCCAGAACCGCCCGCGATGGAAAGCATCGACGGTATGGGCCGGCGTGTCCTGGACAAGAGTGGCGCGCGCCGCGGACATTACTTCTGGCGCATCTCGTTGGCGATGCCGGCATCCGTCAGGATACGCCGCGCCGCATCGGCCTGGTCGGCTTCGACCATGATGCGCCTGGGCAAGATGCCGATCGAACCGTCGAGCACGCTCATGTTCTGGTCGGCGACGAAACAGCCGATGCCGGCATCGCGCATCAGCGATTCGACAAAGGAGATGATCACGGCGTCGTTGGTGCGGATAAGCTCTATCATAGGACGAAACTCGCAGGTTGCAGCGTCTATGTAAACGTGGGTGGCTTCCGTCGCCACCTCGACCGCGCCAAATCGCCTCTTGCCGTGCCTGTGGGTAGCGCCCTAGAGTCTGCTGCGGTATCGGGGTGCCGTCGTGCGCGTGACATAAGACGGGAGTTTGTCGTGGGTGTCGTTCTCAACATCGAAAACGGGAAGCGGGAAGCCGCCTCCATTAAGGATCTCATCGACCTGACTTCGGCCGATATGGGGCGCGTCAACAAATTGATCCTGTCGAAGGCCGGTTCCGACGTCGAGATGATCCCGGAGATTGCCAACCACCTGATCTCTTCGGGTGGCAAGCGGCTGAGGCCGATGCTGACGCTCGCCTCAGCCCAGATGTTCGGCTATTCCGGCGAGGGCCATGTCAAGCTCGCCACATCAGTCGAGTTCATGCACACCGCCACGCTCCTCCACGACGATGTCGTCGACGAGAGCGGCATGCGGCGCGGCAAGAAGACCGCCCGCATGATCTGGGGAAACCAGGCGAGCGTGCTGGTCGGCGATTTCCTGCTCGGCCAGGCTTTCCGCATGATGGTCGATGTCGGTTCGCTGGAAGCGCTCGACATCCTGTCCAGCGCCGCCTCGATCATTGCCGAGGGCGAGGTGATGCAGCTCGCCGCCGCCAAGAACCTCGAAACCACGGAGGATGAGCATTTCGCGGTGATCAAGGCCAAGACCGCGGCTCTGTTCTCGGCTGCCGCCGAGGTCGGTCCGGTCATCGCCCAGGCGACGCGAAACGATCGCGCGGCGCTGCGCTCCTATGGCATGAATCTCGGCCTTGCCTTCCAGCTGATCGACGATGCGCTGGATTATGGCGGCACCAGCAAGGATCTGGGCAAGAATGTCGGCGACGACTTTCGCGAAGGCAAGGTGACGCTGCCGGTGATTCTCGCCTACCGGCGCGGCACCAAGGCCGAACGCAGCTTCTGGAAGCGCGCCATCGAGGACAATGTCACCGATGACGCCGGGCTGGAAAAGGCAATCGGATTGATGACCCGCCACGGCGCTATCGCCGACACCATCGGGCGCGCCGGCCATTTCGGCGAGATCGCCCGCGACGCGCTGGCGCCGCTCGAAGCGACGCCGCAGAAATCGGCGCTGCTCGACGTCATCGATTTCTGCATCAGCCGGGTGAACTGAAGATATCGCCGACATTTGGCCGGCACGGCGCCGGCCCGTGTTTTGGTCTTCCCGGAATTGCGGCGGTGAAATCATGCTCGTTCCGCAGTAGCATGGTTAGCAAGCAGGGCAGGGCTCCGTGACGGTCAGCGCGCCCGGCAAACTGTCGAGGTCATGGAAATGACCACGCGCTCTTCAGCAGCGCCACGAGTTCGCTCTGACGGCTGGTTTCGGTTTTCCGGAAGATTCGCTCGAGATAGGTGCGGGCCGATTTGACGGCGATGCCGATTTCCATGGCCGCCTCCTGCACCGAATGGCCGGAGGCCAGCTCGACGGCGAGCCGGGCTTCCGCCGGCGTCAGGTCGAACAGGCCTGAAAGGACATTGGTCGACGGAACAGTGGCGCCGGTACCGACCGTGGTTGCGACAACCAATACATCTGCACCCGAAAAAATATCGTGTGCGGCGCGGCGCAACGGCAACAGCTGAATGACCAGCGCGGGCCGCCCCTTGATGGCCGCAACCGGGATGGACCGCACGACGCGGTTATCCCGGTTCTGCGCGATGGCCTGCTGGAAAAGCGCGTTTGCAGTTTGATCGGCAATCGCCATGCCGCCATGGGCTGTGGGAAGGAAGACGTCCGCCATGCCTTCGAAAAGCGGATTGGCCGTCAGCACACGGCCCGATCCACTCATGATTGCGGCCGGCAGTCCGATTTCCCGGAGAATGGATACGGCGGTCCTGGCCCGATCCAGACCCAGGCGCCCGGCGACGAGGCCGGCCCGTGCGAGGTGCGGACGCAGTCCGTTCAACAGATCGATTGCGGCCTGGTCATAACTCCCGTCCTTCAGCCAGCGCTGGAAGACAAAAAGGACAAGCTCGCCGCCAGGCATGGGGATGGCTGTGCATAGATGAGGCCCGATGCCAAACGCGGTGGCACTTTTGCGAACGGGATCGCGCTCGATCTCCTCGCACGTGATGAAATTATCGACCCGCACAAAGCTTGCTGGCTGCGCGGCGCACAAGCGCTTCACGCTCTCGGAAAACCGCCAAGTGTCTCCCTTCATGAACTCATCGAGCAAGGGCTGGAGATGCGTTTCGGTGATGGCGCGGACCGGCGAATGATCGCTGACTACAAAGATCGCGCCGTTTGCCGAGCGGGAGATCGCGCTTGCCGCCGCCAATACCTCCGGCCACAGCTCGGCCGCGAACGACGCTTCGTAGATTCGATCGGCAATGGCGAAGGCCTGCTGGCCCTGCGGCATTTCCAGCATCGGCATCTTCCTGGGGGAAGCAACGGCATCCATCTGCACGGTTCCACGCATCATTCCGCTGCGGAAACTATCGACGCCCGCCGCTTACGGATCGCTTACGGCATCGCGGCGCCGATGCTGCAGCAGGACAGGCCGGCAGCGCGTCAGGCCGGCAAATCGCGGTCGACGGTCGCAATTTGGCGCCTTTCCGCGTTGTTTTTGATAGCATTACCCGATTGTGAATTCGGGCCGGGTTGAAGCCTCACCCCAAAAAGGCCATGCTTAACGTGGAAAAGATCGAGTCAACGGCGATCCCGCTGACGCGGGTATGGCTTCGACTGAAAGGAATATGATGCGGCAAGGATGTGCGCGCTGGCTGACAGGGCTGGCAATTGTGACGGGCATGGCGGTCTCCGGTCTGCCCGCCTATGCCAAAGAGACCACCGAGCCAGTCAATATCACGTCGTTCTCGGGGGCCTATCTTGCCGCGCGGGTCGCCGAAGGTGACAATGATCTCGACAGCGCCATCGCCTACTACAAGCAGGCGCTCGCCTTCGCTCCCGGTGACACCTCGTTGCAGCAAAGCCTGATGCTGTCGCTGATCGCGCAGGGGCGCTTCGAAGAATCCCTGGTCTATGCCGACAAGCTCAAGACGGTTCCCGACGTCGAGCGGTTCTCGCGCCTGGCGCTGGCCGTCGGCTCCTTTCACAAGAAGGACTTTTCCAAGGCCGAATACTGGCTCAAGCTTTCGCTCGAATCCGATCTCGACCGGCTGATCTCCGGTGTCATGACCGGCTGGGCCAAGCAGGGCGCCGGCGATCCCGGCGAGGCCATGGCCTCCATCGACAAGCTGCAGGGCCCGGACTGGTTCGGCCTGTTCAAATCCTTCCATCGCGGGCTGATCGCCGATGCCTCGGGCCTGCCCGAAAAGGCGGATGCGATCTACGCCGCCACCTTGCAGGACACCGCGACCGGCGCCGCCGCGCCCGAAACCTGGATGCGCAACGCGCAGGCCTATGCCTCCTTCCTTGCCCGCAAGGGTGACAAGGACAAGGCGCTGTCCGTGCTCGATCAGGCCGAGGCATTTGCACCCGGCAAGGTCGAGATATCGGCGCTTCGCGACAGGATCACCAAGGGCGAGAAGATCGAACCCTTCGTTGCCGGCCCGTCCGACGGCGCCTCGGAAATTCTGCTCGATCTCGCCACCGCGCTCAATCGCGGCGGCGGTGAGCCGTTCGTCCGCCTCTATCTGCAATACGCCCTGGCACTGAGGCCCGACAGCGACGCGGCCCTCGTCCAACTCGCCGCCGTCTCCGAGCAGTTGAAGGACGGCGAGGGCGCCATCGCCTTCTATCGCCGCATCCCGGCCAGTTCGCCGCTGAAGACGCTGTCGGAACTGCAGCTCGGCCTCAACCTTGCAGATCTCGACCGCTATGACGAGGCCATCGCCCATCTGAAGGCCCTCGTCGAAGCGCGCCCCGACGACATGCGCGCCTATCAGGCGCTCGGTGGCGTCTATGCCTCGAAGGAGGATTTCCGCTCCGCGGCCGGTCTCTATGACAAGGCGGTGGCGATGCTGAAGGCCCCGACCCGCGCCGATTGGAACATTTTCTACCAGCGCGGCATCGCCTATGAGCGACTGAAGGAGTGGCCGAAGGCCGAGCCGAATTTCCGCAAGGCGCTGGAATTGTTCCCCGACCAGCCGCAGGTTCTGAACTATCTTGGCTATTCCTGGGTGGACATGAACACCAACCTCGAGGAAGGCCTTCAGATGATCCAGAAGGCCGTCGAGCTCAGGCCGAGCGACGGCTACATCGTCGATTCGCTGGGCTGGGCCTATTTCCGCCTTGGCCGATTCGACGATGCGGTGCGCGAATTGGAACGTGCCGTTTCGTTGAAGCCGGAAGATCCGGTGCTCAACGATCACCTTGGCGATGCCTATTGGCGCGTCGGCCGCAAATTGGAAGCCACCTTCCAGTGGAACCAGGCTCGCGACCTCAAGCCGGATCCCGGCGTGCTCGCCGCCTTGCAGCAGAAACTGCTGAAGGGCCTGCCGCCGATCGAATCCAACACGGCGCAGGAAACCCCGAAGGTCAAGCCCGAACCGACGACTGCGCCAAAGGGCTGAATACTTCTGAATTCGATTATGCGGGGCTCGTCGCCGCTGTCGCTAAGGGTCTGGACCATAAGCTATGCTAATCGTGCGCGGTGCCGAGCACCGCTCGGAGCCCTGAGTCGTTCTGTTCCTCGATCCATCGGGTCGTACGGTCGTAGGCATCCGAAAACAACTCGGAATGCCGACTCCAATCCATGAAGCTGATCGTGTTGGAAACCTCCGGACAGATCAGGATATCCTCTTCGCTGACGGCAATGTCCTGCGGCCGGTGTGCCAGCATGCTCGAGGCAATGACCTGAAGCATACTGGGAACCCGAGGCAAGCGGGCACGACCGAAAGGGTTCAGCAAGGCCAATGCCAGTTCGGAAGCTCCGGGGATACGGTCATAGTCTATGTCGTATTTCTGCGGTGCACTCGACCCGAAGGTGACGATGACATTGGGTCCGGTCTTGAGCTCCTTCATCTGCTCCAGCGGCAAATTGTTCATAATAGCGCCGTCCACCAGCATATCGCCGTCATCCGTAAAGAACGGCGGCAGGACGCCCGGGATGGAGCCGGACGCCCGAACGGCGTGCCAGAGCTTTCCACGACGGTGGACATGAGGCTGACGGCTGCTCAGATTGGTCGAAAGCGCAAAGAACGGAAGCCAAAGATCCTCGATCAGAACGTCGCCGTATTCCAGCCGAAGGGCCCGATCAAACGCTTTGTGATCCAGAAGCGCGAAATGCGGCAAGGTGGGACGGCGAAACGCCCGGCTTTTGATAAATATGTTGTGGGTGCCTCGATCGATCTGGTCGGCATCCAAGCCTCTGGCGAAGCCGGCCATCATCGCCGCGCCGGAACTTGTCCCACCGAGATAGTCGAAGCAAGCGCCCGCCTCAACGAAAGCCTTGTAGACGCCCAAATGAGCGCTGCCGAGGGACCCACCCCCTGCCGCCACGAAGCCCAGTGCCTTGCCCGAAATAAATCGGACCAGGCGCTGGAAATCAGACGCGTCGTCCAGCGCAACATGATGATGCTGGTCAACATAGGGTCGCTCATCGAGCCATGCAGAGGTACCGGAGACCTCAGCCGAGCGAGTGTCGTGAATTAGGACAAGCCGACTGGTCGATGGCGGATGGACCGATAGCGTCAGTTCCTCAGACGGGTTCAGGCGAGGCGAGCAGGACGCGTTGGCCAGCAACAGGACGGCATCGGCCTGGCGAATGCAGACTTGGGTCCATTCATTAGGTTCCTCATCGGCAACATAGACGATGAATTGGGCTTCCGCCTCCAGTTCGTTCAACCAGTTAAGGATCGGCTGGTCGTCGATCGGAAGACCTGGGAACTTCGCTTGGATGTCAAGCCGGGAAACGAACCGAGCGCGCGTGGCCGCGCCGAACGCTTGCCGCAGGTGCTGGATGAACACCGGTGAGATGCGACTTCCGCCGGCTGCAATGATCGCAAGCGTTCGGATCTTGGCAGGTTCCTTGAGACGCGACGAACTCGGAGATTGGATGGCAAACCGGCGCGCCAGAAATACCGTGACCGCCTCCCTCAGGCTCGGCAATGTCTCGGCCGCCTTCTCGAAATGATTGCGACCGATTTCAAGGACGATCGAATCGCGCGCTGCAAGGACAGTGGCCATGCGGGGTAGTCCCGCGAAGAAACCGATTTCACCGATGAGTTCACCCTGTGCGATCTCGGCGACCGAGCCAGTCGAATCTCCTTTGTGTACCGTAAAGCGTCCAGACAGCACGATGAAAAACCTGTCCGACGCATCGCCTTCGCGTACCAGAACCTCACCGCGTCGCAGGACCCGACGGTCGGATTCGGCAGCTAAAGCCTCGAGCGCCAGCAACGACGCCCGATCGAACATCAATGTCGCCGACAATAAACTCGCTGCAAGAGAATCGACGGAGGACATCTGAGCCATCCCTTGGGAATTCATGACTTTTGTCTCCTCGAGGGTGCTGGACTCCCTGCCGGATGATACCACACATGAGAGCCGCCGAACGGCTGAGGCGCGGGACTGATCGCTGGGCGCTCTTATCTCTGGCTCCCAGGAAGGGCCACGATCAGGCCGCCACGTCCCTGCCGTTTCGCCGTATGTCACGCGTTAACTCACCCGATTGCCCTGCCTGCGGCCGGCCCCCTTGCCTTGACGCTTGCCGGTGGGCGCTCTAGGGAGGGCCGCATCCCCGTCTTTCCCGTCGAGGCCGCCGTGACAGTTGATATCCCAGCCCATATGCATCCCAGCCGCTCGTTCCAGGGGCTGATCCTGACTTTGCATAACTACTGGGCGGACTATGGCTGCGTCGTTCTCCAGCCCTATGACATGGAAGTCGGTGCCGGCACGTTCCACCCGGCGACGACCTTGCGCGCGCTGGGGCCAAAGCGCTGGAACGTGGCCTATGTGCAGCCTTCGCGCCGGCCCAAGGACGGGCGCTACGGCGAGAACCCGAACCGGCTGCAGCACTATTACCAGTACCAGGTGATCCTGAAGCCGAACCCGCCCAACCTGCAGGAACTGTATCTCGGCTCGCTGGCGGCGATCGGCGTCGATCCGCTTCTGCATGACATCCGCTTCGTCGAGGACGACTGGGAAAGCCCGACGCTCGGCGCCTGGGGGCTGGGCTGGGAGTGCTGGTGCGACGGCATGGAAGTGTCGCAGTTCACCTATTTCCAGCAGGTCTGCGGCATCGAATGCGCGCCGGTGGCGGGCGAGCTCACCTACGGGCTGGAGCGGCTGGCCATGTATGTGCAGGGCGTCGACAATGTCTACGACCTCAACTTCAACGGCCGCGACGGCGCCGACAAGGTGACCTATGGCGAGGTCTTCCTGCAGGCCGAGCAGGAATATTCGCGGCACAATTTCGAATTCGCCAATACCGCGATGCTGCTTCGGCATTTCGAAGACGCCGAAGCCGAGTGCAAGGCGCTGCTCGATGCCGGCGCGCCCCTCTCCCCGCTCGAGGGGGAGATGCCCGCGGAGCGGGCAGAGGGGGTCGCCTCAGAAGGCACCGCAAGCAAGGTCCCAGCGACTCCTTCCGCGTCTGGCCACCCCCTCAAGGGGGAGGGGAACCACCGTCTGGTATTTCCCGCCTACGACCAGTGCATCAAGGCCAGCCACGTCTTCAACCTGCTCGACGCGCGCGGCGTGATTTCCGTCACCGAGCGGCAGAGCTACATCTTGCGGGTGCGCAATCTGGCGAAAGCCTGCGGCGAGGCGTTTTTGCTGACGCAGGCAGGTGGTCTGGCGGCTTAGCTCCAGAGGCTGTTTGCGATTTCGACTGATACGCTGATTGGCGATACGCCTTGGCCGCTCGAGCCAGCCATTGTCCGCAGCGCTTGTCTAACGCCGGGCATCGTGAACGTGCCATGAGCCTGCGCCGCAAAACAGGCGCTGAGCGCGAGGATCTGCAGAAATGTCGATGCCGTCTTCATAGTCGTTCAGCCAATAGTTTTCTGCCTGAGCGTTGGTCGCTTCAGCGCTGCGTTCGGTTCATGGAGATCTTTGACCCAAGGACGGATGGTCCCGCTCTGGCCCGACAGGCAGCGGCATATTTTTGGCAATCGTCCGTGGATGCGCCGATTGCATGGGACCAGCCGAGTTGCTATGCCGCCTGGACCATTTCGCCGCGTGAGCACAATTTATGCCCGACCTGCTTTTAGAACTTCGTTCGGAAGAGATTCCCGCTCGCATGCAGCGCAAGGCGGCGGGCGACCTGAAGAAGATGATGACGGACGGTTTGGTCGAGGCCGGGCTGACCTATGAGGCGGCGCGCGAATATTGGACGCCGCGCCGGCTGGCGCTCGACATTCGCGGCGTGACCGCGCGCTCGAAGGACATAAGCGAGGAGATCAAGGGACCCTCGACCAAAGCGCCCGAACAGGCGGTCCAAGGTTTTCTGCGCAAGGCCGGTCTTTCCTCGATCGCCGAGGCGCATGTCCACGCCGATCCGAAGAAGGGCGACTTCTATGTCGCCCATATTGCGAAGCCGGGCCGGGCGGCCGAGACGATAATCGCTGAACTGGTGCCGGGCATCATCCGCGACTTTCCATGGCCGAAATCGATGCGCTGGGGGCCAGCCTCGGCGAAACCGGGATCGTTGCGCTGGGTGCGGCCGCTGCAGTCCATCCTCTGCACCTTCGGCCCGGAGACCGAGGAGCCGGTGGTCGTCGATTTCGAGATCGACGGCATCCGCTCGGGAAACATCACCTACGGCCATCGTTTTCACGCGCCGGGCGCCATCGGCGTGCGCCGTTTTGACGACTATGCCGCCAAGCTGGAGGCGGCGAAGGTTGTGCTCGACGCCGACCGGCGCAAGCAGATCATCCTTGCCGACGCCAGGAATCTCGCTTTCGCCAACGGGCTCAACCTTGTCGAGGACGAGGGGCTGCTTGAGGAAGTGTCAGGCCTGGTCGAATGGCCGGTCGTGCTGATGGGCGAATTCGAGCAGGACTTTCTCGCCATTCCGGCCGAGGTGATCCGACTGACCATCCGCGCCAACCAGAAGTGTTTTGTGACGCGGCCGCAGGGCGCCGGCGAGGAGCTTTCCAACCGCTTCATCCTGACCGCCAACATCGAGGCCAGCGACGGCGGCAAGGAGATCGCCCACGGCAACGGCAAGGTGGTACGCGCCCGCCTTTCCGACGCGCTCTATTTCTGGAAGACCGACCAGGGCGATTTGCCCGACCTCGACCAGTTGCAGGCATCGGCGGAAAAGTTCGGGCTCGATCTCAAAAAGCCGCTCGACCAGCGCATGGCCCGCCTCGACCATCTCGGCGTCACCTTCCACGCCAAGCTCGGCACGCAGGGTGAGCGGGTGGAGCGGATTGCCCAACTGGCTGAAGAATTGGCGCCGATAGTGGCGAGCGGAATCTCCCCCCTTGAGGGGGAGATGGCCGGCAGGCCAGAGGGGGTCGTTGCGCGTGGATCAGCGACCCCCTCTGTCGCCTTCGGCGACATCTCCCCCTCGAGGGGGGAGATTACCGCGCTGGCACGTCGCGCTGCCGTCCTGGCCAAGGCCGACCTCACCACCGAGGTGGTCGGCGAATTCCCGGAATTGCAGGGCGCCATGGGCCGCAAATACGCGCTGCTGCAGGGCGAGCATCCCTCGGTCGCCGCCGCCGTCGAGGAGCACTATAAGCCGCAGGGCCCGTCCGACCGCGTGCCGACCGATCCCGTATCTGTGGCCGTAGCGCTCGCCGACAAGCTCGACATGCTGGTCGGGTTCTGGGCGATTGACGAAAAACCGACCGGGTCAAAGGACCCCTATGCTCTCCGCCGCGCGGCGCTGGGGGTGGTGAGGATTCTAGTCGAGAACGGTATCCGCCTGGCGCTCATGCCCACCTTCGGAAGCGCCTATAAGTGGGCGAACTATCTCGACAAGAATGCGATTACAACGCTGGAAGGGAAGGCGGAGCAAATCTACCCTTCCGACCTCCTCGCTTTCTTCCACGATCGCCTGAAAGTTTATCTGCGCGACCAGGGCGCGCGGCATGATCTGATCGATGCGGTCATCACGCCGCGGTCCGACGATCTCCTGCAAATCGTTCGTCGCGTCCAAGCCCTAGGCTCTTTCCTCGACACCGAGGACGGCAAGAACCTGCTAGCCGGCACCAAGCGCGCGGCCAACATTTTGGCCGCCGAGGAGAAGAAGAAAACGACGATCGCCGAAAATGTTGAGCCGGCTCGATTCCGGGAAGAGGCCGAGAAATCGCTGTTTGCCGCGGTGAATCAGGCCGAGAAGGAAGCCGGCCAAGCGATTCACAACGAAGACTTTTCCGCCACCATGCTGGCGCTTAGCGCGTTGCGTGAACCGGTTGATTCATTCTTCGAACGCGTTCTTGTGAATGATGAGGACCAGGCCGTGCGCGCCAACCGCCTGGCGTTGCTGGCGCGCGTCCGGGCAGCGACCGACCAGGTCGCGGATTTCTCGAAAATCGCCGGCTGAGGCTTGGCAATTTAGGCGAGCGTCGTCCTGGCTGCGAACGGCTATCTGGCCTGGTCGATCTCGGGGATGGGCGTTGGTTGCGGTGTTGCGGGCTCGGGCGGGCTGTTCGTTGCGGTAATTTTTTTGTCGGATTTCGTGGCCGCCGCAGGTGCTGCGGCAGCGGTTGTCGCGGCAGGTGCGGGGCTGGGCGCCGGTGTTGCGAAGGCGTCGCCGACGATGCCGCCGCGAATGATCATCGGGCTTTGCGTGAAATCATGCTTGGGCTTGGGCTGGCTCGGGATCGCAGAAACTTTTTCATAGGTGACATCGGGCACTGGTTCGCCGAGCGCCACGATCGATGGCGTCGAGGAGTTGCCAGCCACCTTCGCCGGTTCAGGCGCACCGAGGCTGACGACGGACGGGGTCGAGGATGGTGCAGCAGGAACAACGAAGGATGAAGCCTGTGCTGTGCCCGCCGCCAGAGTGAGGCCAAGCGCCCCCAGGATACACACCCAGACCATGATAGCTCCCCTTGCCCAACAAGCCGGCACCATAGCGTCCGGGAATTGATGCGGGCTTGCCAGGAAAGCTGGCATTTTAGCTATTGGCAATTCGCTTCCGCCCGGACTTGCCCCGTGAACGTCACCGTATTACGCACCGACATCCGTAAGGTCCCGCTTCTGTAAGGTGATGAGAGTGGCTGAGATACTTGCCGCCGGCGAGGCGATGGAGCGGGCGCTGGCGCTGCTCGAAGGGGGCGATGTCGTCGCCATTCCGACCGAAACCGTCTACGGGCTGGCCGCCGATGCCACCAATGGTGTTGGCGTGGCGCGCATCTTCGAGGTCAAGGGCCGGCCGCGCTTCAATCCGCTGATAGCTCATGTCGCCGATCTGGCGATGGCCGATCGCATCGCGCTGTTCGATCCCGTGTCGAAAAGGCTGGCGCAGACATTCTGGCCGGGACCGCTGACGCTGGTGCTGCCGCAGCGGCCCGGCAACGGCATTCATCCGCTGGTCACCGCCGGGCTCGATACGGTCGCGCTGCGCATGCCGAAAGGCTTTGGTGGCCAGCTGATCGCCAGGCTCGGACGCCCGCTTGCAGCGCCCAGCGCCAATTCCTCAGGCAGGATCAGCCCGACGACGGCCGAGGCCGTGGCCGCCGATCTCGGTCCAAAAATCAAGCTGGTGGTCGATGGCGGCGCGACGTCGGTCGGGGTCGAATCGACAATCGTGAAGATAGAGGGCGGAAAGCTGCGGCTGCTGCGGCCGGGCGGCATTGCCGCCGAAGAGATCGAAGCGACCGCCGGCATGAAGCTGCTGCGCGGCGCGGCGGGCATCGAGGCCCCGGGCATGCTCGCCTCGCATTACGCGCCGGGTGCTGCAGTGCGGATCAACGCCGCAAAAGTCGCAAAGGGCGAAGCCTTGCTGGCGTTCGGCCCGCGCCGCGCCGAAGGCTGGCAAGGCGCAGCCGCCTTGCGCAACCTGTCAGAGACCGGCGACCTGCGCGAGGCCGCGGCCAACCTCTTTGCCCATATGCAGGATCTCGATCGCAGCGGCGCCAAGACAATCGCCGTCGAGCCGATCCCCTCCGACGGGCTGGGCGAGGCGATCAACGACCGGCTTTCGCGTGCCGCCGCCCCTCGTGACAAGATCGATTGAGCACCATAGTTTCCTATCCATGAACGACATCTCCCGGGATATCGACCCCGCCCTCATCGACCGCTTTGCGGCAATCGTCGGCGATAAATATGCGCATCGCGACCAGCAGGATATCGCGCCTTACCTCACGGAGAGGCGCGGCCTGTGGCATGGCCGGACGGCGCTGGTGCTGAGGCCCGGCAGCGTCGACGAGGTCAGCCGCATCATGCAGCTGGCAACCGAGACGGGAACGCCGGTCGTGCCGCAAAGCGGCAACACCGGGCTGGTCGGCGCGCAGGTGCCGGACACGTCCGGCCGCCAGATCGTGCTGTCGCTGTCGCGGCTGAACCGCATCCGCGAGATCGACGTTCGATCCAACACGGTCACCGTCGAGGCCGGGGTCATCCTGCAGACGCTGCAGGAAGCGGCCGATGCCGCCGACCGGCTGTTTCCGCTGTCGCTTGCCGCGCAAGGCTCCTGCCAGATCGGCGGCAATCTCTCTTCCAATGCCGGCGGCACCGGCGTTCTCGCCTATGGCAATGCGCGTGAGCTGTGCCTCGGCGTCGAAGTGGTGCTGCCGACCGGCGAGGTGTTCGACGATCTGCGCAAGCTGAAGAAGGACAACACCGGTTACGATCTGAAGAACCTGTTCATCGGCGCGGAAGGCACGCTCGGCGTCATCACCGCCGCCGTGCTCAAGCTTTTCCCAAAGCCCAAGGGACGCGAAGTGGCCTTTGCCGGCCTGTCGTCACCTGAGGCGGCACTGTCCCTGTTCAGCCTGGCGATGGATCGCGCCGGTGCGGCGCTCACTGCTTTCGAGCTGATCGGCCAGAGGCCCTACGATTTTACGCTGCTGCACGCGCCAGGCGTCGTGCGGCCGCTGTCCGGCGATTGGCCATGGTATGTGCTGATGCAGATCTCTTCGGGCCGCTCGGCGCAGGATGCCAGGGCCCTGATCGAAGAGGTGCTCTCAGCCGGCCTCGAGCAGGAGATCGTCGGCGATGCGGTGATTGCGGCGAGCATCGCGCAGGGCGATGCCTTCTGGAATTTCCGCGAGCTGCTGCCCGAGGCGCAGAAGCCCGAAGGCGCCTCGATCAAGCACGACATCTCTGTGCCGGTGGCGGCCATCCCGCAGTTCATCGAAGAGGCGGCCGGCGCCGTTCAATCAGTCAGCCCCGGTGCGCGCGAGGTGTGTTTCGGCCACATGGGCGACGGCAATCTCCACTACAACATCTCCCGGCCGATCGGCGGCGATGACGAAGCATTTCTCGGGCTCTATCACGCCATGAACAAGGCCGTGCACGATGTGGTGCGCAGCCTTCACGGCTCGATCTCGGCCGAGCACGGCATTGGCCAGCTGAAGCGGGATGAATTGATCGCGACAGCGCCGCCGATGGCGATCGAACTGATGCGCAGGGTGAAGACGGCCTTCGACCCGGCCGGCATCATGAATCCCGGTAAGGTTATCTGATCCTTTCGCCGTCTTGTGAATGGTTGCATTCCGATAACCATCCCCTCGAGATCAGCAAAATTTAACCGACTTTCTTAAGCGCTGCGATAAGAAGCCCGCGCTAATGTTTCCCCACAACGAGGCTGGAAAAACCGGCCCGGAGAACCGGAAGACCGGCTCTCAGGAGAGACAGGAAAGGCACGATATGAACACTGGACTGAAGCCAGTCTGGGCTGGGCGCAATATGCGCCTCGACCCACTCCGCCTGCCGCAGGTGGTGAGCTACGCGACGCGCGACGACTATGGCGACGTTACCTTCACCATCGACCATCGTGGCGCCGTCATTCGCCGCGTGCTGGAGACGAGCGGCCTGCCGGCGTTCATCGCTCTGCCCGCCAATGCGTTTCGTGGCGTGGCAGCCCGCGCAATGGAGGACCCGGACGGCAATGTCACGGTGACGCTGGAGCTTCTGCACAATGATCCGATGCTGTCGGTGCCGCTGCTGGTGGCCGACGATCTCGAGGATGTCGCCGCCGACTGGCGCGCCTGGTCCGATGCCTACCGTCTGCCGATGCTTCTGATCGAATCCGACGGCATCGCCCGCACCCTGGAGGAATCGCTTGGCGTCGCCATCAAGACATTACCCGCGCAGGACCGTCGCAGGGGTCGGCTTTCGACCATGCGTCGTCCGCGCTTCCTCGCCCGCCGCAGGGCCGGCGCCCTCGGCCTCAGGCTGGTGATCGGCGGCCAGGAGATTATTTCGCGCGACGAATAGAGCGAGCGCTTTCCCTTCTCCCCGAAGGTGGCCACGAAGCGGCCGAATGAGGGGTATTCCAGGAAACGCGAACGCCTCATTTGTTCCAACACCCCTCAACCGTCTCGGCGCTACGCGCCGATCCACCTTCTCCCACAAGGGGCCCACAAGGGGAGAAGGAAAAAAGCCGCTACACCAGCGGCTTCAGCGCCACCCACAACGCACCGCCGATCAGGCCGAGGAAGACCAGCCAGCCGACCTGGTTGTTCGACCTGAACAGAAGCATGCACTGGTCGGGATCGTCGATGTCGAGCACGGTGATCTGCCGCGCCATATGGGCGCTGGCGGCGACCAGCCCGGCCAGCGCCGGCACCGGCGCCTGCGCCGCCGCGAAGGCGATGGCGAAGCAGACCAGCGCTCCGCCATAAAACCCGACGAGCCAGGTCTTGGTGTTGTCGCCGAACAGGCGTGCGGTCGAGCGCACGCCGACGATGGCGTCGTCTTCCTTGTCCTGATGCGCATAGATCGTGTCGTAGCCGATTACCCACAGGATCGAGCCGATATAGAGCATGACGGCCGGGCCATCGAGATTGCCGAACTCGACCGCCCATCCCATCAGCGCACCCCAGGAAAAGGCAAGGCCGAGAACCAGTTGCGGCCAATTGGTGAATCGCTTCATGAACGGGTAGATGGCGACGACGGCGAGCGAGCAGATGCCGAGCAGGACGGCAAAGCTGTTGAACTGCAGAAGCACGGCGAGTCCAATCAGTGCCTGGATCACGAGAAACGCCCAGGCCTGCCGGCGCGTGACCTTTCCCGCCGGCAGCGGCCGCGAGCGCGTGCGTTCCACCTGGTTGTCGATGTCCTGGTCGACCAGATCGTTGTAGGTGCAGCCGGCGCCGCGCATGGCGACGGCGCCGATCAGGAACAGCACGAGATACCATGGCGCCGGCAGCAGCGAGAGCAGGGGATCAGTAGGGCGTGGATAGGCACTCGCGGCAAGGGCTGCCGACCACCAGCACGGCCACAGCAGCAACTGCCAGCCGATCGGCCGGTCCCACCGGGCAAGCTGCGCATGGGGCCACAGCCAGCGTGGCAGAATGCGGTAGACCCAGTGGCCGCTCGGCGCATCGGCGACGCGGCCCTGGGCTGCTTTCGACTGGATGGGTTCCATCGTGCTGAAGTGGCAGCAGCGGCGAACGCCGTCAAGCGTCAAGCGGGCCGAACCATTCCCCGTTCCCGTGTGGAATTGCGCTCAAAGTCTGCCAAATGTCTTGACCCATCGTACGGGGCGCAATAGCGCAGTCCTGATCGTGGAATGGCAAGGGACCTGGGCATGCGCGTATTGTTGATCGGCTCCGGCGGCCGCGAACATGCCTTGGCCTGGAAGATCGCGGCCTCGCCGCTGCTGACCAAGCTCTACGCGGCGCCCGGCAACCCCGGCATCGGCCGCGAAGCCGAACTGGTGACGCTCGACATTGCCGATCATGCGGCGGTGGCCCGGTTCTGCACGGAGAAAAAGATCGACCTCGTCGTGGTCGGGCCGGAAGGGCCGCTGGTCGCCGGCATTGCCGACGACCTTCGCGCTAAAAAAATTCGCGTCTTCGGCCCGTCCAGGGCGGCGGCGCGGCTGGAAGGTTCTAAGGGTTTCACCAAGGATCTCTGTGCGAAATACGACATCCCGACCGCCGCCTATGGCCGCTTCGGCGATCTGGCGTCGGCCAGGGCCTATGTCGAAAAGACGGGCGCGCCGATCGTCATCAAGGCCGACGGCCTCGCCGCCGGCAAGGGCGTTACCGTCGCCATGAATTTGGCCGAGGCGCTTTCAGCGCTCGATGCCTGTTTCGACGGGTCCTTCGGACAGGCCGGCGCGGAGGTGGTAGTCGAGGAGTTTCTCACCGGCGAGGAGGCGAGCTTCTTTTGCCTGTGCGACGGCGTCACCGCGCTGCCGTTCGGCACCGCGCAGGACCACAAGCGCCTCGGTGACGGCGACGTCGGTCCGAACACCGGGGGCATGGGGGCCTATTCGCCGGCCCCGGTGATGACCCCGGAGATGATCGACCGCACCATGCGCGAGATCATCGAGCCGACCATGCGCGGCATGGCCGAGCTTGGCGCGCCGTTTTCCGGCGTGCTGTTTGCCGGGCTGATGATATCAGGCGATGGGCCGAAGCTGATCGAATACAACACCCGTTTCGGCGATCCGGAATGCCAGGTGCTGATGATGCGGCTGAAGGACGATCTCCTGGTCCTGCTCAACGCTGCCGCCGACGGCCAGCTTGCACATACCTCAGTGCGCTGGCGCAACGAGGCGGCGCTCACCGTGGTGATGGCGGCAAGGGGTTACCCCGGCACCCCGGAAAAGGGCTCGGTCATACGCGGCGTCGAACAGGCCGCGGGCGAAGGCGTCGAGATCTTTCATGCCGGCACCGCCATCGACAGCGGCGCGCTGGTCGCGAATGGCGGCCGTGTGCTCGGTGTCACGGCGACCGGCGGCACGGTCGGCGAGGCGCAGCGACGAGCCTACGCGGCGCTCGATCGGATCGATTGGCCGCAAGGATTCTGCCGCCGCGACATCGGCTGGCAGGCCGTGGCCCGCGAGCAGGCGCGCTGACGTATAAGATTAGCGGGGGCAAGATTAACGGGGGCGACGATCCAATTCGGTCGACGCAGTGCTGACCGGATCGGTGGGCGCGGCTTCAACGGCCGATGCGGAGGGCTTTTCCTTTCGCAGCCACCCCAGATAGTCGGCGATCCGGCGCGGAAGACGCAGCGCTGTCCCTACGGCAGGCATTTGCAAGCTGCCGCGGAACTTGGCCCAGCCCGCGCCGAACATGGCGACCATTTCGGTGAAGCTCGGCGGCGGCGCCACGGTCGCATAGGTAAGGGTGACATTGCCGGCAAGGCCGGCCGCCCGCGAGAGTGGCAGCGGTATCGAGGCGAGGTAATCCGGCTGCGCGTCGATCAGGCCGCCGAACGGCCATTGCGCGCGCAAGGCGGCGGCATCCATCGGTGCGACATTGACGTCGATGTCGTTCGGCGTGCCAGCCACCCGGTAAGGGCAGCGGAACCGGCCGCAATTGGCTTTTGCCGAAAACTGCCAGAGTGCGTAGCCTTGCCAGTTGCCCATCGGAAAATGCACGCCGATGTCGGGCTTGTAGCGCGCATACCAGAGCGGCAGCCGCGACAGGAGCCGGTATTTGTACCTGTTGTCGGCGATGTGCTTGGCGGTCTTGCCGTTGGTGTAGAGCACCGGAAAACGGCCAATACGCCGATGCACATGGCGCACGAACTCCTCTGCATCCTCAAGCGACATCCATTTCGTCGGGTCGTCATCCTCGATGTCGAGGGCGAGCAGGTCGTCCGGACCAGGTTTCGCGAAATTGATAAAATTATTGGCCTGTCCCACTGGGTTGCCGGGTCGGGCGAGGTGATAAGCGCCCCATTTCAGGCCGAGCGCCTTGGCCACCACCTTGCGCGTCTGGAACAGTTCCTGTGCCACCGCATGGCGCTTCCACAGCGCCTTGCAGAGCCGCGTCGCGGTCTCGTCGCCGAAACAGAAATACGCTGGTGGCATCCCGTCGGACGCCTTGTTGATGAAGCCGACGATGCGCTTGTCGGTGGCAAGCTCGGTCCAATCGATGGGATTGTATTCGTAGGCGTCGATCACCAGCGCCCGGTCGGCATTCTTCCAGGGCGCGGAGAAGTCCGAGGCTTGTGCCGGCGCCAACGCCATTGCCGTCGCGGTCGCGACGGCAAGGAGTCCTGGGCGGCGAAGAGGGTGCGCCGGCGGCTTCAAACAGCAGATCCTTGCTGGCCAAAGCCTGATCCTGAACCGCCATGGTTAAGGAAATACTTTCGGCGGCCCGCGGCGACCGCCGCAATCGTGCCGGGGATGGCTTTGCTGGTCATCAACGGAGGGCGAGCGGGTGGAACGGGTCGGGCGCCGGCGCTTGCGGCAGCGTCCCCTCAGTCTGGCGCTTGCGGTGATGGGCCAGCGAGCATTGCGGCGAACACAGGATGCCGCGATCCGACCAATAGGCGGCGCCGTCCTCGATCTTGCCCCGATGGTGCCAAAAACCTGCCGCTCGATAGGGCAGGCCGCATTCGGTGCAGCGATAGGCGTCAGGTCTGGCGAGCACGGGCGGTCCCCTCCGGTATTCTTGATCCGTCGCCGGTCGACTTGTCCGGCTTTTTGCGGATTTTAGCGTGAACAATTCCAATTGCAAAATCTGCGTGACAAAATTTGACGTTTACGTAAAAAGAATATGGAGAGGCGGCCCAAAAGCGGATGGTCTTGTGTCGGCACGGATCTTAAGTTCGCTTGCCGGACAGAGGAGGAGCGAGCGGCATGTACCGGGCATCAGTCGAGGAAATCGCCTTCACGCTGAAGCATGTGGCTGGCTTGAAGCCGGCGCTTGACGCCGGCACTTTTGGCGACCTTGGCGAAGACCTCGTCGACGCCATTCTGGCGGAAGCCGGCCGCTTTGCCAGCGAAGAGGTCGCGCCGCTCTACAAGATCGGCGATGAGCAAGGCGCGGTGCTGAGCGGCGCTGCCGTCACCATGCCGCCCGGCTGGAAGGAACTTTATCGCCGCTGGATCGACGGCGGCTGGAACGCTCTGTCAGCGCCGGAGGAATTCGGCGGCCAGGCGCTGCCGACCATGCTGGGCGTCGCCGCGCTCGAAATGTGGAACTCCGCCGCCATGGCCTTCGGCATCGGCCCGACGCTGACCATGGGCGCGGTCGAAGCGCTCGACATGCATGCCTCACCGGCACTGAAGGCCAAATACCTGGGAAAGCTCGTCTCAGGCGAATGGATGGGCACGATGAATCTGACCGAGCCGCAGGCCGGCTCGGATCTGAACGCCTTGCGCGCCCGCGCCGAGCAGGCCGGCGACGGCACCTATCGCATCTTCGGCCAGAAGATTTTCATCACTTATGGCGAGCACAATCTTACCGACAACATCATCCATCTGGTGCTGGCGCGGCTGCCGGACGCGCCGGCCGGCACGCGCGGCCTTTCGCTGTTCCTGGTGCCGAAATTCCTTGTCGGCGACGATGGCGCGCTCGGCGCACGCAACGACGTCTTCTGCTCAGGGCTGGAGCACAAATTGGGCATCCACGCCTCGCCGACATGCACCATGATCTATGGCGACGGTTTCGAAGGGACCGCCCCCGGCGCGATCGGCTGGCTGATCGGCGAGGAAAACAAGGGCCTCGCCTGCATGTTCACCATGATGAACAATGCGCGGCTCGCCGTCGGCATGCAGGGCGTTGCAGTCGCCGAGACGGCCACGCAGAAGGCGCTCGCCTACGCCAATGACCGCCGGCAAGGCAAGGCCGCGAGCTATAATGGCAACGGCATGGCGCCGATCGTCCATCACCCCGACGTGCAGCGCAATCTCCTGACCATGAAGGCGCTGACCCAGATTGCGCGCGCCATCAGCTATTCCTGCGCGCATGCCATCGACCATGCGCGCGTATCCTTCGGCGATGAAGCCATCCATTGGCAGGAACGCGCCAATCTGCTGACGCCGCTGGCCAAGGCCTTTTCCACCGATGTAGGCGTCGAGGTCGCCTCGCTCGGGCTGCAGGTTCATGGCGGCATGGGATACATCGAGGAGACGGGCGCAGCTGCACTTTATCGCGACGCGCGCATCGCGCCGATCTACGAAGGCACCAACGGCATCCAGGCCATAGACCTGGTGGCGCGCAAGCTGCCGCTTGGCGAAGGCGAGCATGTACATGGTTACATCGCCGAGCTGAAAGCCGTCGCCAATCAAGTGCGGATTTCGAACCTTCGAGGTTTTGGCCGCACCGCCGACGGCCTAGACCAGGCGCTCGACGAGCTCGGCCAGGCGACGCGCTTCCTGCAAGGGCTGCTCGCCGACGGCCGCCCGGATGCGGCGCTGGCCGGCGCGACGCCATATCTGAGGCTGATCTCGCTGGCGGCGGGCGGCGCCTATCTGGCGCGCGGCGCGCTTGCCGACCAAAGCCGCATCGCCCTTTGCCGCTTCTTCGCCGAAAACCAGCTTGGCGAGGTGGGCGCGCTGAAGGAGCGCGTCGTTGGCGGCGCCGACAGCCTTGCCGCTGCCGGCCAGACACTGATTTCTGCCTGACAGCCACCGGGTTGACGTTTCACAAAGCCCGGCGTCTCACAAAGGATCACCCGTGACAGACCATATCCTCGTCGAGCGCCAGGGCGCCATCCAGATCATCCGCATCAACCGTCCGGACAAGAAGAACGCCTTGACACGGGCCATGTATGCGAAAATGTCCAAAGCCCTTGCCGAGGGCGACGCCGATCCGGCGATCCGCGTCCATGTCTTCCTCGGTGTTCCAGGCGCCTTCTCATCCGGCAACGACCTTGCCGATTTCATGGTCGTCGCCACCGGCGGCGACGGCGGCGCCGAAGTCTGGGATTTCCTGATGGCGCTGGCCAGGGCGGAAAAACCGATGATCTCCGGCGTAGACGGCATTGCGGTCGGCATCGGCACAACGCTCAACCTGCATTGCGACCTGACCTTCGCCACGCCGCGCACACTATTCCGCACGCCGTTCGTCGATCTCGGCCTGGTCCCCGAGGCGGGGTCGAGCCTGCTTGCGCCGCAGATTCTCGGCCGGCAAGGCGCCTTCGCGCTGCTTGGCCTCGGCGAAGGCTTTTCGGCCGAGCGGGCGAAAGCGGCCGGGCTGATCTACGCGGTGGTCGAGGAGAACGAGCTCGAATCCGCCGTGCTTGCCGCTGCCGGGCAGATCGCGGCCAAGCCGCCGCAAGCGCTGAAGATCGCGCGTGACCTGATGCGCGGTTCGCGTGAAGACCTCATTGCCCGCATCGGCCAGGAAAGTGAGCATTTTCGGGCGCGGCTCACATCCGACGAGGCCCGCGCCGCCTTGATGGCCTTCATGACCAGGAAGAAGGGCTAGCTGGCGCTACTAGAGTCTAGCATATGTCATGCACATGCATTACATTGTCTGCTGGCGAAGGAGACTGCCATGCCGTCGAACGCACTGGTCCAGACCCGAATTGACGCTGAGGTGAAGGAACGCGCCACGGCGGTTCTGGAAAACATGGGGCTCACGGTTTCCGATGCCGTCCGCATTTTGTTGACGCGCACCGCGAATGAGGGCGCCTTGCCGCTCGAACTCGTCAGCAACAGTGACGCCCACGATGCCTGGTTCCGGGCGAAAGTTCTGCAGGCGATCGAGGATACCCGGCCGGACGTTGAAGACGCCGACGCCGAAACCCATTTTGCTGGACGGCGGGCGGCAGCGCTTCGCAAGGCGGAGGCAGGTGAGTCTTGAGGCTGGTTTGGGCGCGGTTTGCGCTCTCCGATCGCGACGACATCTTCACGTATATCGAAGCCGAAAACCCCAGAGCCGCCGTTCACGTCGACCAGCAGATCGTTTTTGCGACTCACCGTCTCATCGACTTTCCGGAAAGCGGGCGACCCGGCCGGATCGCCGGCACGCGCGAACTTGTCGCCGCTTATGCCGTAGTGGCCGACACGGTTCGCATCCTCCGCATCCTGCATGGCGCCCAGATGTGGCCGGACGAAATAGCGACGGAGTAGTCTCCGTTGAAGATCAGGAACGCGCCAGCGGACGATCATTTCCGCGACTTGACGTATTTTCCGACAACAGCGGCTACATCACGGTCACTGGCAAAGTCGCCGCGCTCGACGTCGGCCAATCCGGCTTCTATCTCGGCGAGTTGCCATTCCTCACGGGCCACGAAGTCCTCGATAGCCTGCGCGGCCACATAGGAGCGCGAGCGGTCGAGCTTTTCGGCAAGCTGGTCAAGCCTCTTTGCGGTTTCGTCCGGGACACGCACGGTAAAAGCCGTCATAGAAAGAACCTTTCATGTTGGTTCACTATGACTATTGGTGAACCAAGGTGGTTCGGCAAGATTGCCCTAGGCTCCTTGGTGAAGCTGCTTAAGGGCCAGCCGCTCAGGGATAAAGCCTTGTCTTGTCCCAGCCGCCCCCAGCGCTGCGCGAGAAGACAATGCGGTCGTGCAGCCGGAAAGGCCGGTCGTGCCAGAACTCGATCGTCTGCGGCACGATGCGGAAGCCTGACCAGTGTTTCGGCCGTGGGATCTCGCCGATCGCATGGCGCGCCGTGTATTCGGCAACGGCCTTTTCCAGTGCGAAGCGGCTCTCCAGCGGCCGCGACTGTTTCGACGCCCATGCCCCGATGCGGCTGCCGCGCGGACGTGTCGCGTAATACGCGTCCGCTTCCGCCTCGGTAACGATCTCCACCGGCCCCCGTGCACGCACCTGCCGGCGCAGCGATTTCCAGTGAAAGCACATCGCCGCCTTCATGCTGCCAAGAATCTCGCGGCCTTTGGCGCTCTCGAAATTCGTGTAGAACACAAATCCGCTTTCATCGAACCCCTTGAGCAGCACCATCCGCACATTCGGCATGCCCTCGGCATCGACGGTCGCCAGGGCCACGCCGTTGGGATCGTTGATCTCACTCTTCGTCGCGTCGTCAAGCCATGCGGCAAACAGGCGGAATGGCTCCGCAGCCTCGGCAAAGTCACCGCTTGTTAACTCAGTTTCGCTCATAGTTTTTCCAAATTTTATTGCCGGCCGGGGGAGATTGCCGATTGTCGCGCATCGCGCAACTTTTTGACAGCAGGCAATGGCGCCTTATTGCTTCCGCCAGCGCGCAAATTGCGGTCAAGGCCGCCGCGATCGTGCTGGTCGCCTTGCCGCTTGCCGCTTGCGGTGCTGGCGGCTTCAGTTTGGAGCAGGCGGAGGTCGACCGTACGATCCTCACCAGCAGCACGCCTGCCTCTGCCATGCCGATCGACCAGGATCGCGCCTCGGACCAGGCGACGATCCGCAACGCGGTGTCTTCAGCCGATATCCAGGAACTTGCCGGTCAGGCCGTTCCCTGGGCGAATTCCGATACCGGTTCGCGCGGCTCGATCACCGAACTGGCGGAGTCCAGGGACAACGGCCAGCTTTGCCGTCGCTTCACCGCCTCACGCGAAAGCTTCGACGGCGTCGCCCTGTTCAAGGGCGAGGTGTGCCTGGCCGGCGCCGGCGCCTGGCAGATGCAGGACTTCAAGGCGCTCTGATTTTCCGCCATCATATGACCGTAAGCTACTGGAATTTCTTCCTATGCGAGCGCATATAGATGGCAATCATGGACTCACTCCTTCTCCAGGGCAGGAAGCATGCGCGACCCCTATGAGGTGCTGGGCGTTGCCAAGAACGCATCGGCCAAGGATATAAAATCGGCGTACCGCAAACTCGCCAAGGAGTATCATCCGGACCAGAATCCGGATCCCAAGGCGAAGGAGCGGTTTGCCGCCGCCAACCAGGCTTACGAGATCGTTGGCGACGAGAAGAACCGGGCGGCTTTCGATCGCGGCGAGATCGATGCCGAGGGCAAGCCGCGCTTTCAAGGCTTCGAGGGCGCCGCCGGCAGCGCCGATCCGTTCGCCGGTTTTCGCCGGCAGCAAGGGCCGGGCGGCTCGCGTTTCGAGTTTCGCTCAGGCCGACCGAGCGGCGATCCGTTCGACGGCAGCAGCGACATTTTCAGCCAGATTTTCGGCGAGACCTTCTCTCGCGGCGCCGGCCCGCAGGCGCCGTCCGGCGCCGACCTGAACGTGACGCTCGACATCACCATCGAAGAAGCGGCGACTGCCGAGAAGGTAACGGCGATGTTCCCCGACGGGCGCAAGGTCGCCGTCAAGCTGCCAGCCTATGTCGAGGACGGCCAGACCATCCGGCTGAAAGGCCAGGGCGAGCAAGGGCCGGGGCAACCGGGCGATGCGCTGGTCAAGATCCGCTTCCGGCGGCATCCGCGCTACCGTGTCGAAGGCCGCGACCTTCACGCCGACCTGCCGGTTGCGCTGGCGGATGCCGTGCTGGGTGCCAAGGTGGCGGTCGAAACGCCGACAGGCAAGGTTGCAGTCAATATTCCCGCCTGGTCGAGCTCGGACAAGGTCCTGCGGCTGAAGGGCAGGGGCCTGCCGGAAAAAGTCGGCGGTCACGGTGATCTCTACGCGCATGTGCGGCTGATGCTGCCTGAGGGTGGCGACAGCGATCTCGAAGCGTTGATGCGCAACCGCAAACGCTAGCCTGGCGCGTCAAAGCCGCGCTACGCCGCAAACGCTCCCGTCTCACCTGTCCGTTTTGACCGACTGCAGGGCTCAGCCACATTCCGCGACATCGCTCGATGGCCTCCCGGAACATGTCCGGCTCGCGCCAGGCAGGTGAGTCGCTTGTCGCCGGAGCGTTTTCTTATGCGTGGGCGGAATAAACCCGCGGCCGCCCCGTTTCCAACCCGTTGGTCGACTAGCGAAATTGCCCGTCAAACAAATAGCAACGAAGGAGCGCGTCGGATTTGCTGGGTCATGCGTTATCGAGTTTGGAAAGTGCGTTCGGAGAAATCCGGGCTATGTATCGAAACGACAGGCTCAGCAGGGTTTTCGCGCTGATACTAATATGCCTGAATATCTTCGTCATCACCGTTCCATTCGCGATCGAGGCGCTTCGATCAGCCGGAATTTCACGTTACGACCTGCCTGCGCGTCTTAACATCAGCAGGGATGGATCGCTGCCCGAGATGTTCAACTACGGGCAGGCCGCGCTTTGCGCCCTGTTTCTGTTCGGCATCTGGCTTCGAACCAGGGAGCATATGTTTCTTGCCTGGTCGCTGATTTTCGGTTTTGTCACGCTCGACGACGCCGCCCGTTTCCATGAGCGGGGCGGCCTGCTGCTGTCAGCGACATTCGACCTCGTCTCGCTGCCGGGCATGCGGGCTCGCGACACCGGGGAAATCATCACCTGGTCGGTGGTCGCGCTCGGCCTGCTGGCGCCGCTGCTGTGGTCATTCTGGCAAAGCAGACCGAGGCAACAAGCCCTCGGATCGGTGTTTTTGCTGCTGTTCGCGTGTCTTGTGGGCTTTGCCGTGGCGGTGGACATGCTGCACTTCCTGACTGGCTCGAAGCTCGTTGGCTACGCGGAAGACGGCGGCGAGATGCTGTCGATTGCCGTCGCCTGTTGCAGTGCGTTCATCCTCTATCGCGGGCTGGGGCGTTATGCGGATCTTCAGGCATTGGATCCGAGCCTGCCGTTCTCGAAGCGGACATAACCGAATTGCTGAAACGGCCGCGCGAACAGAAGGAATAAGTTTGGCTCCGAGCCGTTACCTCCCGGGGACCAACCCTGGAGGATGCAGTCGTTTCCGCCCGTTCCAACGCGCAGGTTCTGGCGTCGTTCAGGACACCAGGAGGTGAAGCCGAAGCCTGGTATGCCGGCGAAACCTTGCCGCTGGCGCGCCCTTCACCTCGCCCGGCCACTGATGGTCTTCCTGTGCGGCGCTTCGCCAGCGGCCAACGCGGTCGTGCCGGGCACCGACGCCAATGTCGTCACAGCAATCGACGTCTCGGACTCGATCGGCCGATATGAGGAATGGCTCCAGCAGGCCGGGCTCGTGCGGGCGCTCGTCCACCCCGACTTCCTGCGCGCCGCCACCGCCGGCCCGCGGCGTCGGATCGGGTTCGCCGTCTTCACATGGTCAAGCGATGGCAAGTTCGACCTGTTGGTGCCCTGGACCGTCATCGACTCGGCCGAGGACGCCGCGCGCGTGTCTCAGGCGCTCGCTTCGGTGACGCTCATCGACCGAACCCATTACGGAGGCGGCGATATGAAGCAAGACGGCAACGCTGATCCCGCAGCGATGCACGATCGTCTGACAGACATGTCGGAGGCGATCGCCCTTGCTTCGCTCCTGTTGACGTCATCGCCGCACGCGACGGAGCGCGCGGTCATGAACATCTGCGCCAACGGAACCGACAATTTCGAGGGCGGAACAGAATCCTCACGAGACGCGGCGCTGGCGCAAGGGACATCTCGGATGCGAAAGACGCCGGTGAATTCATGACCAGGAAACTTGTTCGCGACCTGTTGGCGTCCGCGCCGGCAGATGCGCCTCGTTTCAGGATAGAGTGACCGCTTCGATGCACAACTACTCTTGCAGAACTGCTGCACGACATGGCGTGGCGTCTTTTCGTCAATTCTCGCTTGAGCGTGCCACAAGCGCTTCGCCCAGGCAATCGATACTCAGGTCGGAAGGTCAGCCGGCGGGCACTGTCCGTTTTGAGCGCTTGAAGGGGCTCTGTGCCTGTGCGATAGCCACTCACGAAGCAGCAAATCTTGCGGAGAGCGCTCACATGGCGGGTGGACAAGGCATTATGGCCGGCAAGCGCGGGCTTGTCCTGGGCGTCGCGAACAATCGGTCGATCGCCTATGGCATCGCCAAGGCCTGCGTCGACCATGGCGCCGAGATCGCGCTGACCTACCAGGGCGAGGCGTTCAAGAAGCGCGTCGAGCCGCTGGCGGCGGAACTCAACGCCCATGTCGCCGGCCATTGCGATGTGACCGATCCGACAACGCTCGATGCGGTATTCGACGACATCGCCAAGCGTTGGGGCAAGCTCGATTTCCTCGTCCACGCCATCGCCTTTTCCGACAAGGACGAGCTGACAGGCCGCTATGTCGAGACGACGCGCGACAATTTCCTGCGCACGATGGACATCTCGGTGTTTTCCTTCACCACCATCGCCAAGCGCGCCGAGGCGCTGATGACCGATGGCGGCTCGCTGCTGACGTTGACTTATTACGGTGCGGAAAAAGTGATGCCGCACTACAACGTCATGGGTGTTGCCAAGGCAGCGCTCGAAGCCAGCGTGCGCTATCTGGCCGTCGACCTCGGCGCCAAGAAAATCCGCGTCAACGCCATCTCCGCCGGTCCGATCAAGACGCTGGCAGCCTCCGGCATCGGCGATTTTCGCTACATCCTGAAGTGGAACGAATACAATTCGCCGCTAAAGCAGACGGTGACGCAAGAGGAGGTCGGCGATTCAGCGGTCTATTTCCTTTCAAACCTTTCACGCGGCGTCACCGGCGAGGTCCACCATGTCGATTCCGGCTACCATGTCGTCGGCATGAAGGCGGTCGACGCGCCTGATATTTCGACCGTCAAGGAATAGACCCGCCTCGAATACCCTCTCGCCTGTTCTCGACCGCTCTCCGGATGACCTGATGTATCCGCTCGTCTACATCGCGCGCCATGGCCAGACGGTGTGGAACGCCGAGTCCCGGCTGCAAGGACAGGCCGACACCGATCTCAACCCGCTCGGCCGCGAGCAGGCGACCGGCAATGGCCATCGGCTGGCGGAACTCGTTCAAAACCCCGAAGATTTCGATTTTGTCGCCAGCCCGATGCGGCGAACGCGTGAGACCATGGAACGCATTCGCATGGCGATGGGGCTCGATCCCCAAGCTTACCGCACCGATCCCCGCCTTGTCGAAATGAGTTTCGGCGACTGGCAGGGTTTCACCTTTCCCGAACTTGAGGCCCGGCATCTCGGCTCGGCCAGGGAGAGGCGCCTCGACAAGTGGAATTTCCTGCCGCCCGGCGAGGGCGCCGAAAGCTATCAAATGCTGCTCGAACGGGTAAAGCCGTGGTTCGACGCGCTGGACCGCCGGACGGTCTGCGTGACGCATGGCGGCGTCGTGCGCGTCCTGTTCCGCATGGTGCTGGGAATGCCCGAGAAAGAAGCCGCAAGGCTGAATGTGCCGCACGATCGGTTGCTCAGGCTGGAGGGCCGACGCCTGGAGTGGCTCTAATGCACATCGCCCAAAAGCATGCCCACGGGCCCGCCCTTCTACTGGCCCAACGATCTCAATGCCGCTGCCTCGTCTTCCCGTGACAGAGGCTCATGCGCTCCGGTTGCCGCGAGATAGGAATCGAGCGCTTCCGAAGACGAGGCCGGTGCATATCCGCCATCGCGCGCGGGCGCAACGACGGCAAAATTCACCGCCCAACCATGATCCGAGTGGCACGCCACGGATATGACGGTCGAGCGGTTGGCAGAATCGATTTCGAATTCGCGGCACAAGGAACCGGTTCCATCGCGAAACGTGGCTACGGCACGGATCCTGTCGGTGGAGCCTGCCAGCACGGCTTCTTCGCCGGACGCCACCTGCCCGAGCGCCTCTGAAAGAGGGCTGTCCTGCCCTGCCACCTCAAGTCCATGCGGCTGGTTTTGGCTGGCAAACCCAAAAAAATATCCGCCGAACCCAAAAACGACTGCAACCAGCGAAGCAGCCAACGGCATGATCCAGGATGCCTGGGGGCGCCGCATCGCCTGATTGTCCCTCGCCCTGAAGGCAACGACACGCGCGCCCTCGCTGGCGTGCGATGGAACGCTGCGCCGCTCGGCCTCGTCGATCATTCGCTGCACCGACTGGCTGAGTCGGTCGGGAACGGGTTCATCGAGAACCGGCATCAGTGCCTCTTTGACCTGAATGCGGGTTTCCAGGAACAGGGCGACCCGGCTGGCGATATCCGGCTGCATGGCTTTCTCGATGGCTGCGGCAGTCGCGTCGTCAAGTTCGCCGTCTGCAAAGGCCATGAGCGTTTCGTCAGCAAACTCGCGTCTGATCATTTCTGTTCTCGCCCTTCATGACCGGTAAACGTGGCAAGCCGGGATTTATTCCGACTGCCTCGGCGAGATTTTTTCTGGCACGCGCCAGCCGGCTCATCACCGTTCCGATCGGTATGTCGAGTACGCCGGCCGCCTCCCTGTAGGAAAGGTCCTCGACGCAGACCAGGAGAATGATTTCGCGCTGATCGTCCGGCAGATCGGTGATCGCCTGGGCAACGCTATTCAGGGTAAAGCGTGCTTCGACATCTCGCTCGCCACAGGCGCCGACAAGGTCCTGCCGTTGCTCGATGTCCCCTGCGGGCCGGCCGTGCGCTGCCTTCTGATGTGGTCGATCCACAGATTTCGCAGGATCTGGAACAACCACGCATCAAAACGGGTTCCAGGTTCAAAGCGCCCGGTGTTGACAAGCGCGCGTTCGCAGGCCGCCTGCACCAGATCGTCGGCAAGATCGCGGGAACGGCAAAGGGAAATCGCAAAACGGCGCAGGTTCGGAAGAAATGCAACAAGCTGCTTTCCGAATTGATCAGTCTCAATCACGTCGAAGTTTCCGGTTTCTTGAGGACCGAGCGAAGTCAGCCGCCTCCGCACGCATTCGGGGTGGGTCGGTATCTTCATGTGGCAGCATATGACCACGGCGGCTAAACCAGCGTGGGAGTCCGGCTAGATTTCGGAAAGGCCAGGATTAGACTGTGGCAAGCATCAGGTTAGAGCTTGGTGAGAGAACTGCCCATTTCCTGAAAACGTGGGTGACCCGCTGGCTTCAAGCCGATATCACGTAGCCGAAGCCCCGCACGGTTTTTATGAGCGGCTTTTCGTCCACGCTTTCGATCTTGCTACGAAGGTAGCGGATGTAAACATCGACCACCTTCGTTTCCGGGTCGAAACTCAGATCCCAAACATTGTTGAGCAGCCGGGTTCTGCTGATCACAGCGCCAGAGTGCGACATCAGATACGCGAGAAGCCTGAATTCCTTGGCCGTCAGGCTGATCTCGTGTTCGCCGCGCCAGACCTTCTTGCCGACCGGATCAAGCGCCAGATCGCCAACCCTGAGGACCGGGTCCGTGCCTGTGCTGGAGCCGCGGCGAAGCAGCGCCTCCATGCGCGCGATCAGCTCGTCGACGGCGAAAGGTTTGGTCAGGTAGTCGTCGGCTCCCCCCTTCAGCCCTTCGACCTTGTCCTGCAGGCTGTCTCTGGCCGTGAGCATCAGGACAAGATGCTGGTGCTGCTCGCGCCGCAACATGCGACATACTTCGAGGCCGTCGATTCCTGGAAGCATTCGGTCGAGAACGATCAGCGCATATGGCGTCTCCCGTACCATCGCCAGCGCATCCCCGCCACTGTCGGTCACGTCGACAACGTAACCCTCGGCTTCGAGCCCTCGCTTGATGAAGCCGACGATGCGATCGTCGTCCTCTACCAGCAGAATCCTTGACATTTACACCACCTTCTCCCCGGGTCGTATTGCGGGGAGTCAGAGAATTCCCCGCCTCGCGGTGGGCGTGGTCATTCCGCCAAGCTCCCGCCTCAACAATCGTAATCCATGAAACGAAGGAGGTCGTTGTTTATTCCGAGCCGGTATTTGCACGCAGCCTCTTTTTCAGAACGACTACGGCGGCACCTGCGTTCGCATCCGCAGACGCGGTTGCGTCAGCGTGTGGAAGCCGGACCACGACCTCAGTAAAAGACCCGACCTCGCTCGTGAGCGCAATCTCGCCACGATGCTTTTCGATGAGCCATTTCGCGATCGCCAGACCGAGACCACTGCCAAGTTGGCGCGACGCCCTTGGGCTTCGGCCACGGTAAAATCGCTCGAACACCTTGGGTATTTCCTCGGCTGGAATGCCCAAACCCTTGTCGCGTATCGCAATCTCTGCATGCCCGTCCACAACGGTCATATTCAGGTTCACCGAGCGATCGCGCGGAGAGTATTTTATGGCATTATCCAGAATGATCACGAGAGCCTGTTTGAGCCGCTGCGCGTCGGCAGTGATCCAGACCGGACGGGTGCTGTAGGCCGCCTTGATCGAGATGCCCTTGGCGCGCCCCAGAATTTCGCCCTCGTGGACCGCATCGGCGACGATGCTCACGAGGTCCGTTCGGCGGGGCTCGAAGCGTATTGTATCGGTTTCCGAACGAGACAGAAAAACGAGGTCGTCGACGAGGCGTCCCATCTCCAGGCTCTGAGTGACAATCCGTTCGAGCGCATCGCGGTACACTGCCTCTGGCTTTGAGCCATGGCGCAGCGGAATTTCCGCTTCACCGCGAAGCGCCGTCAGTGGAGTGCGCAGTTCATGGCTGATGTCGGCGAGGAACTGGACGCGCAACCGGTCGAGCTCCGTCAACCGCTGGTTCGCCGCGGCAAGCTCTGCGGTCCGTGCGGCAACTTGCTGCTCGAGTTCTGCCTTGGCGTTGAGCAACCGGTCGCGCTGGTCTTGCTGGCGTGCGGCCATTTCGTTGAACCGCCTGGCGAGCGCACCAAGTTCGTCGCGGCCATCAAAGGCGATCCGGTGGTCGAGATCACCACGACTGATCGCCTCTGTGCCTTCGGTCAGAAGGCTGATCGGGCGCATCAATGATCGGGCGAGAAGGAAAGCAGCAACAAAGCAGAGAACCACAGCAGCCAACGCAAGCGCGGCCGTCATCCAGGTCAGGCGTCGCCACAGTGCTTCTGCCTGCAGCTCGGTTCGCACGACCTCTTCCTCTTCGTCGCGCCGCCCGGCTTCCAGGATGTTTTCGAACTCGGCATCGAAACGATTCTCGATGTCCCGGCGAAAAACGCTGACCGCGTCCTCCTGGCGCCCCTGGTTGCGAAGATTGATTGCGTCAGAGGTGGCTTTGGCGATTTCTCCGTAGAGCGTGCGCATCCGCGTGACGCGGAAGATCTCGTCACCGCCGTCCTCCTGTTCGCTGCTGCCCCCGAGAAACTCGGCTTCTCCCCTGGTCAGTTCCGCGAGCTTTTCGAAGCCTGCCTCAAGCTCGGCGCGGGCGCTCTCGTAGTCGGGACGCTCCGGTTCGCCAATTAACAGGAACTCGGCGATCTGCTCGGAATATCGGTTGGCGTTCACCGTAAGTGCGGTGACGGCTTCGAGCTGGTTGTTGGCCCATTGCACGCGCTGCGTGTAGTAGGTTGTCGAGCGAATGGTGATGTAGACGATAGCCGCCATCATCACGACTGCCCCCACGACAATGAGCTGAAATACAAGAATGCGAGACCTGATGCCCATCGGTATCCATCGGCGTTGAGAACCCGAAACCGATCGGATTCCAGAATGCCCCCTTCGCGGCAGAGAAGGCCACCGTGCAGGATGGCTCGCGCAGATCGGCGCAACATTTCCGCGACGCCGTTTCAGCACGGAGCAACCATAGAGGACCCGCTATTAAGGATACGAGAGATTCAGGTTAGAAATTGGTGAGAATGCAGTCCTGCCGTCCGAATTTAGCGGCTTCACCCCGTGAGAGGCTAAGTCCAGCCGAACGCCTCAAGCCGAGGCAAGACTGGCTTGCCGGGTTTGATCGGGCGCAGAGTTGAAGGCCGTCGCGGATGAGTGGGTGTCACTTACGAAACCGCCAGGAATCACCTGAAAGCCGTCTTCGTCAAAACCGAGACCCATCGCAGCCGGAACTGGTCGCGTTGCTCGCGAGAATAGCCATCACCGCCCAGACTGAATGAGTCTATTCGGTTGAATCGCTATCCGGCAATTGCATGTCGGTGATGATGTTCTCGCCGTTTGTCTCGTCGTAGGCGATCACGATGTCCATGCCGGGTTTCAGCGCTTCGAGATCGGTTTCGGCGTTCAGCTTGTAGGATTTGCCGTCGTCGAGTGTCAGCGTCAACGTCTCCTTGTCGATCTCTTTGATCAGGCCTTCGGTCTGGCCGGCGAAGGCGGCGGTGGAAATCAGCAACATGGCGGCAACGGCGCCGATCGGGATACGCATCATCGTCCTCTTATCATTGCGCCGGCTCGGTGGCGGCGGGTGTTCAACAGACGGTGTTCAACAGACGGGTCGAGGGAAGCAGAAACCAACCGAATGTGTCAAAACTAAATCCGCCAGATCACAGTTTGACCGCTGCGGAAAACGCCAATAGAACGCAGCTACGGCGCCGCGCGTCCTAACGCAGAAACGACGCTGTGGCACTTTTGTTTTTGCGCATGATCCTTCCCGAAAATCGCTCCGATTTTCGGGGTCATGCGCTAAGCCGGCTCGGTGCCGGCAGGGCTGGTTCTCATGTCTCACAATACGTTTGGCCATCTTTTCCGTGTCACCACCTGGGGCGAAAGCCATGGCCCAGCGCTCGGCTGCGTCGTCGACGGCTGTCCGCCCGGCATCCGCTTCACGCGCGCCGAGGTCCAGGCCGAACTCGACAAGCGCCGCCCGGGTCAATCGCGTTTTGTGACGCAGCGTCGCGAACCAGACGAGGTCAAGATCCTGTCCGGCTTCATCCTGGATGACGACGGCGAGACCATGATCACCACCGGCACGCCGGTGTCGATGGTGATCGAGAACGTCGACCAGCGCTCCAAGGACTATGGCGAGATCGCCCGCCAATACCGGCCGGGTCATGCCGATTATACCTACGACACCAAATACGGCCTGCGCGACTATCGCGGTGGTGGCCGTTCTTCGGCGCGCGAGACAGCGGCGCGGGTGGCGGCCGGAGCCTTGGCCCGCAAGGTCGTGCCCGGCATGATCGTGCGCGGCGCACTGGTCTCGATGGGAGAAAAATCGATCGACCGCGCCAACTGGAACTGGAATTTCGTTGGCGACGCCGAAAATCCATTCTTCACGCCCGATCCGGCATCGGTCGCCGTCTTCACCGCGTATCTTGACGGCATCCGCAAGGCGGGTTCCTCGGTCGGCGCGGTAATCGAGATCGTCGCCGACGGCGTTCCGGCAGGCCTGGGCGCACCGATCTACGCCAAGCTCGACCAGGACATTGCCTCGGGCTTGATGTCGATCAATGCCGTCAAGGGTGTCGAGATCGGCAACGGCTTCGAGGCCGCCCGCATCACCGGCGAAGAAAATGCCGACGAGATGCGTATCGGCAATGACGGCAAGCCGGTCTTCCTGTCCAACAATGCCGGCGGCATCCTCGGCGGCATCTCCACCGGCCAGGCGATCGTCGCGCGCTTCGCCGTCAAGCCGACCTCGTCGATCCTGACCCCGCGAAAGTCGATCGACAAGGACGGCAACGACGTCGAGATCATGACCAAGGGCCGGCACGATCCGTGCGTCGGCATCCGCGCCGTGCCGATCGGCGAGGCGATGGTTGCCTGCGCGATCGCCGATCACTATTTGCGTCATCGGGGACAAACGGGAAGGCAGTAGGGCAGTAGGCAGTAGGTTACGTGACCCGCCGAGACGCCAAACTTTTTCCTTTTCCCTACTCCCTTACTGCCCTACTGCCCTACTGCCCTACTGCCCTACTGCCTTACTGCCCTATCCCTGCGAGAGCGAAGCGAGCGTCCATGCCTTACGACCAGAAGAAGATCGTCGAAGCCCTGCGCGCCTTCGAACGCGGCGAGATTGTCGTCGTCATGGACGATGACGGGCGCGAGAACGAGGGCGACCTGATCGTCGCCGCCGTCCATTGCACGCCGGAAAAGATGGCGTTCATCGTCCGCAATACCTCTGGTATCGTCTGCACGCCGATGCCGCGCGAGGAGGCCAAGCGCCTCAACCTGTCGCCGATGGTCGCCGACAACGACTCGGCCCACACCACCGCCTTCACCGTCAGCGTCGATTTCAAGCACGGCACCACGACCGGCATTTCGGCCGACGACCGCACATTGACCGTGCGCAATCTTGCCAACGGCAATGTCGGCGCCTCCGATTTCGTCCGCCCCGGCCACATCTTTCCGCTGATTGCGCGCGAAGGCGGTGTGCTGATGCGTTCGGGCCATACCGAAGCCGCGGTCGATTTGTGCAAGCTTGCCGGCCTGCCGCCGGTCGGTGTCATTTCCGAGCTGGTCAATGATGACGGCACCGTCATGCGCGGCCCGCAGGTGCAGGCCTTCGCCGAAAAGAACGTTTTGAAGCAGATTTCGGTCGCCGACCTCATCGCCTATCGCCAGCGTAAGGAAACGCTGGTCGAGCGTGTCGCCTGTTCGGAGATCGACACGCCCGGCGGCAAGGCGCAGGTCTTCACCTACACGCTGCCCTGGGACTCGATGCACCATGTGGCGATCGTCTTCGGCGACATCCGCGACGGCGAGGAGGTGCCGGTGCGACTGCATTCCGAGGATGTTGTGACGGACGTTTTCGGCACCGGCCACAGGCTGGACGGCATCATGAAATCGATGGGCGAGCGTCGGCGCGGCGTCATCGTCTATCTGCGCGAAGGTTCCGTCGGCGTCGCCCATCAGGAGCGCAACCGGCCGGCTGCCGGCGACCGCGAGGACCATGAAGAGGCGCGCCGCCGCGAAAGCGAATGGCGCGAGATCGGCCTGGGCGCGCAAATCTTGAAGGATCTGGGCATTTCCTCGATCAACCTGATCGCCTCGCGCGAACGCCACTATGTCGGCCTTGAAGGTTTCGGCATCCACATCGCCAAGACCGAGATTGTCTAGGACTGGTTTAGCGGATCGCCGGCATGCGTCCGGTCCCGCTTGGCACCGGACGCATGGAGTCTATTCGGCAGGAACCGCGGCTGTTTCGCGCGCGGAGATGTCACTATCGCCCGTGGCAAGGCTGCGCTGGCCGGCGAGCACGGTGACCAGCGCGAAAGTGCCCGCCGCCACCGACACCAGGAAGCCGCTCTGTGCACCGAAGGCGTCCACCACCCATCCGGCGGCGAAGGAGCCGAGCGCCATGCCGATGCCAATGCCGGTCATGACCCAGGTCACGCCCTCGGTCAGCATCGCCTCCGGCACGCGCCGCTCGATCAGGCCGAACGCCGTGATGAAGGTCGGCGAGATCGCCACACCGCTAACGAAGACAGCCAGCGCCAGAAGCGGCACCGTGTCTGCGACAAGCAACGGCAGCGTGGTGAGCGCGATGATGGCGATCGCGATGGCAAGCTGAATTTGCAGCGGTGTTTTCAGGTTCAGAGCGCCGAGGACGATGCCGACGACGAACGATCCGAGGGCATAGACGCCGATGACGAGGCTGGCGGCGCCCGGCTGGCCGAGCTCCTTGGTGATCGCCACGGTGCTCACCTCCGTGGTTGCGAAGGTCGCGCCGATGAAGATCAGGGCCAAGGTGATGAGTTGGACCGGCCGCAGGCGGATTGCCGATCCGCGCGAACCCTGGTCGACCGGTCGCACGCGCGGCTCGGTCGAGCGCTGCAGGATGAGGGCTGTCGAGCCGAAGGCGAGGAACAATGTGCTCGCCAGCATTCCCGCTTCCGGGAAAAGCGCGACGCTCAGGCCAACCGACAGCGAAGCCCCGGCGATGTAGACCAGCTCGTCCGCCGCCGATTCGAAGGCGAACGCCGTGTTCATCTCGGGGCCATCCCGGAAGAGCTCTGTCCAGCGCGCGCGCACCATCGCTGGGATGCTGGGCATTGCGGCGGCCAGCAGCGCTGACACGAACAGTGTCCATATCGGCAAGTCCTGATTGGCCGCCGTAATCAGCACTACGAAGGCGAGCACGGAAATAACGGTGGTGGGCGTCACAATCCGCGTCTGGCCGAGGCGGTCCACCAGCCGCGATATCTGCGGCGCGACAAAAGCATTGGCCAGCGCATATGTCGCGGAGACGGCGCCGGCCAGCCAGTACTCGCCATGCGTCTGCGATAGCATCGCGACGATTCCGATCGGAGCCATGGCCATCGGCATCCGGGCGACGAAGCCGGCTGCGGCGAAGCCCTTGGCTCCCCTTGCCTTGAAGATTTCGCGATAGGGATTGGGCATGAGAACACTCCTGGATTTTTGAGGCCCAGCCACTTATATACGTGGCGTATGCAAATCAGATAATGACATACGTAGCGTATGTCAATTAATATACGAGACGTATGTGAAGGAATGGGCGAATGGGGCACAAACCTCGCAAGGAGATGATCGCCGAAACCCGCACCAAACTGGTCGCGGCGGCGCGCCATGCCTTTGGCACTGTCGGCTATGCCGAGGCCTCGATGGACGACTTCACCGCATCGGCCGGGCTGACGCGCGGCGCGCTTTATCATCACTTCGGCGACAAGAAGGGCCTTCTCCAGGCGGTTATCGCCGAGATCGACGCCGAGATGTTGGCCCGGTTGAAGATCGTGTCAGTCAGGGCGGACACTCTCTGGCAGGGCTTTGTCGACGAATGCACCGCCTATATCGAGATGGCGCTGGAGCCGGAGATCCAGCGTATTGTCCTTCGCGACGGACCGGCGGTGCTCGGCGATCCTTCGCAATGGCCGAGCCAGAACGAATGCATCCGCTCGATGAGCGAGAACCTTCGAAAGCTGAGGGACGAGGGAACCATCGTTGCCGTTGATCCCGAAGCCGCAGCAAGGCTGGTCAGCGGCGCCTCGCTACATGCCGCGCAGTGGATCGCAAATTCGGAAAATCCAGAAGCGACGTCGAAAAAGGCGGTGAAGGCGTTCAACGTGCTTTTGGAGGGACTGCTCAGGCAAGGCCGCAGGATTGGCCGTCCACAAGCACCGGCTGAGGTGGACAAATCGCCGGCCTGAGCCTGTATCAAGACCACCAAAGGCAAGGCGCGACCTCGAATGGGACGGCCGAAGCGCGCCTCAAGATTCGGGCAGCTCGCGCCGGACCCAACCAGCACCCAACGATTAAACCCTGTTGAACGTCTGCCTTTGGCGGTTGCAAAACATGGTCAAAGCCGCCGGGCGCGCCTATATCGGGGGCATGGTCACAAGGCTCTATACCCACCCGATCTTCCTCGAGCATATAACGCCGCCCGGTCATCCGGAGCGGCCGGACCGCCTGCGCGCCATCGAGCGCGTGCTCGACGACGAGGCCTTTGCGGCCCTTGATCGTGCCGAGGCGCCGGAAGGCGACGAGGCCACCATCCTCTACGCACACCCGCAGGAATTCGTCGAACGGATCCGCGCTTTGATGCCGGACACCGGTATCGCTCGTGTCGACGCCGACACCACCGCCAGCCCGAAAAGCTGGCAGGCGGCCGTCACGGCGATTGGCGCTGCCAACGCCGCCGTCGACGATGTCTTTCGGGGCGACGTGGCCAATGTCTTTGTCGCCGCCCGGCCGCCCGGCCACCACGCCGAAAAGACCACGTCCATGGGCTTCTGCCTGTTCAACACCGCGGCGATCGCGGCGCGCTACGCGCAAAGGCAGCACCAGGCCGAGCGTGTTGCCATCGTCGACTGGGACGTCCACCACGGCAATGGCACGCAGGATATTTTCTGGGACGATCCGTCGGTGCTCTATTGCTCGACGCACCAGATGCCGCTTTACCCGGGGACCGGGGCGGTGAGCGAAACCGGCGCCGGCAACATCGTCAACGCGCCGCTGGCGCCGCAGACCGGCAGCGAGGTTTTCCGCGACGCTTTCCTGTCGCGGATCTTGCCGGCGCTCGACAATTTCGCGCCCGACCTCATCATCATTTCCGCCGGCTTCGACGCGCACCACCGCGATCCGCTGGCCGAGATCAACCTGACCGAGGACGATTTCGACTGGGCAACCGGCCAGTTGATGCAGCGCGCCGGTCGCCACAGCGACAACCGGCTCGTCAGCCTGCTCGAGGGCGGCTACGATCTGCAGGGATTGGCATTTTCGGTCGCCGCCCATGTCGGGCGACTGATGAAAGGATAGACGATGGCTGGTGAGAGCAACGAAGACGTTAAGGCGATGAGCTTCGAGCAGGCGCTCG
This sequence comes from Mesorhizobium sp. WSM4845, assembly GCF_055811455.1. NCBI lineage: Bacteria > Pseudomonadati > Pseudomonadota > Alphaproteobacteria > Hyphomicrobiales > Phyllobacteriaceae > Mesorhizobium > Mesorhizobium sp. WSM4845. The sequence goes on along the minus strand of NZ_JBVVQA010000001.1, from coordinate 332,536 downwards.
ACGCGCTGGAGAAAATCGTCGATGATCTGGAGCGCGGCGACGTGCCGCTCGACCAGTCGATCCGCATCTATGAGCGCGGCGAGGCGCTAAAACTCCATTGCGACCGGCTGCTCAAGGCGGCCGAGGACAAGGTCGAGAAGATCAGGCTTTCGCGCGACGGCAAGCCGGTGGGGACAGAGCCTCTGGACGCGGAGTAAGACACGGTCCCGAACGACAATTTCGCCATGCGGCTTTTGGACATGATCATGCGGCTTTTCGACATGATCATGATTGAGGATAATACTCATCCCGCTTGAAACGGCTCCACGACGAGAGGAGATTGCGAACGATGTGCAGAAACATCAAGACACTGTTCAATTTCGATCCGCCGGCAACCGATGACGAGGTCCGCGATGCCGCACTTCAGTTTGTCCGCAAGCTGAGCGGAACGACACGGCCGTCGAAACAGAACCAGCATGCGTTCGACCACGCCGTCGAGGCCATAGCCGCGTCTGCGCGCGAACTGCTGGACAGCCTTGAGACGACACAGCATCCGCGCAATCGCGACGAGGTGGCGGCCAAGGCGAAAGCCAGGTCTGCACTCCGCTTCGCCTGAGGAAGACCGCATGAGCTTCTTCCCCGGAAACGACCCTCTGCCCGGTGACGCCTTCGCCAGCGACCAGATCGAACTGATGGTTATTCCGAACGCCAAGGACATTGGCGGCTTTCAGGTTCGCCGTGCCTTGCCGACCGCCAGGCGTCGGCTGGTCGGTCCCTTCATCTTCTTCGATCGCATGGGACCGGCGATTTTGCGGGCCGGCCAGGCGCTCGATGTCCGCCCGCATCCCCATATCGGCCTGTCGACGGTCACTTACCTTTTCGACGGCAAGATCAGGCATCGCGATTCGCTCGGCACCGAAATGGTCATCCAGCCCGGCGACGTAAATTTGATGACCGCCGGTCGCGGCATCGTCCATTCCGAGCGTACGCCGCAGGAGCTGCGCGGTGCGCCGATGTCGGTTTCCGGCCTGCAGACATGGCTGGCGCTGCCGGACGATAAAGAGGAGGTCGACCCGATCTTCGAGAATACGGCGGCCATGCGTCTGCCCGAAATCGACGCTGAAGGCGTCAGCGGACGCGTTGTCATTGGCGCGTTTGCCGGGCTGCGGTCACCGGTCGTGACCGCTTCGGACACGCTCTATGCAGACCTCAGCCTGGCGCCCGGCGCCAGCGTGAAAATCCCTGCCGATGCCGAGGAGCGCGCCATCTATACGTTGAAAGGCGAGGTTTCGATCTCCGGTGACCGCTTCCCGGCAGAGCGGCTGCTGGTGTTCCGGCCCGGCGACGAGATCGTCGTGTCGTCGGAGGGTGGAGCGCATTTCATGCTGTTCGGCGGCGCCTCGCTCGGCTCCAAGCGCTATATCTGGTGGAATTTCGTGTCATCGTCGAAGGAACGCATCGAACAGGCGAAAGAAGAGTGGAAGACAGGCCGTTTCGATATCGTTCCGGGGGATGAAGAAGAGTTCATTCCGCTGCCGGACAATTAATGCATGTCGCGCAAAAGTGTGCAGCGGTTTTGCGATAACGACATGCATAAAACAACAACCTAAAGCGCGTCGCGTCAGGTCGGTCGAACGCGACGCGCTTTAGAGCGCCGCGCGTCCTTTTTGACGCGTAAACGAAACCCTAACAGTTTGAAGCTATGCCGCGTCACTCGCACGCATTTACATTCGCCGGCCAGCAGCCTATTTCGCAGATGAATAAAAAGCAGGCCCCAGCACCAGTGAACGCAAAGCTCCATACGCCACTTCTCGACAAGGTCCGCATCCCGGCCGACCTCAGGACGCTTGACGAACGTCATCTGCCGCAATTGGCATCGGAGCTTCGCACCGAGTTGATCGATGCCGTGTCGCATACCGGCGGACATCTCGGTGCCGGGCTTGGCGTGGTCGAACTGACGGTGGCATTGCACTATGTCTTCAACACGCCAGACGACCGGCTGATCTGGGATGTCGGTCACCAGGCCTATCCGCACAAGATCCTGACCGGCCGCCGCGACCGTATCCGCACGCTGCGGCAAGAGGGCGGCCTGTCCGGTTTCACCCAGCGCGCCGAGAGCGAATACGATCCGTTCGGCGCCGCCCACTCCTCGACCTCGATCTCCGCCGGCCTCGGCATGGCAATGGCACGCGATCTCTCCGGGGGCCGCAACAATGTCATTGCCGTTATCGGCGACGGCGCCATGTCGGCCGGCATGGCCTATGAGGCGATGAACAATGCCGGCGCGCTCGATGCCCGGCTGATCGTCATCCTCAACGACAACGACATGTCGATCGCTCCGCCGACCGGGGCGATGAGCGCCTATCTGGCCCGCCTGGCGTCGGGCAAGGCCTATCTGGGCTTGCGCGATTTCGGAAAGAAGCTGACCTCCTATCTCGGCGAGCGCGCCGATCGCGCCATCAAGCGGGCGGTCGAGCATGCGCGCGGTTACGTCACCGGCGGCACGCTGTTCGAGGAAATGGGTTTTTATCACATCGGCCCGATCGACGGTCACAATCTCGAGCACCTGATCCCGGTGCTGAAGAACGTCCGCGACAATGCCGACGGTCCGGTGCTGATCCACGTCGTGACCCAGAAGGGCAAGGGCTATGGACCGGCCGAGGCGGCCGCCGACAAATATCATGGCGTCAACAAATTCGACGTCATCACCGGCGCGCAGGCCAAGGCGCCGGCCAACGCGCCGAGCTACACGAAAGTCTTTGCCGAAAGCCTGATCCAGGAAGGCCGCGAAGATGATCGCATCGTCGCCATCACTGCCGCCATGCCGAACGGCACCGGCCTCGACCTCTTCGGCGAGGCGTTCCCGTCGAGGACCTTCGATGTCGGTATCGCCGAGCAGCACGCGGTGACTTTTGCCGCCGGCCTTGCCACCGAAGGCTTCAAACCTTTCGCGGCGATCTATTCGACCTTCCTGCAGCGTGCCTACGACCAGGTCGTCCACGACGTGGCGATCCAGAAACTGCCGGTGCGCTTCCCGATCGATCGCGCCGGCTTCGTCGGGGCCGACGGGGCGACCCATTGCGGCGCCTTCGACACGACTTTTTTGGCGACGCTGCCCGGTTTCGTCGTCATGGCCGCGGCGGATGAGGCGGAACTGCGACACATGGTGCGCACGGCGGCAAGCTACGATGAAGGCCCCATCGCCTTTCGTTACCCGCGCGGCAACGGCGTCGGCGTCGACCTGCCGGAGCGTGGCTCGGTTCTCGAAATCGGCAAGGGCCGTATCGTCAGGGAAGGCACCAAGGTTGCACTGCTTTCGTTCGGCACGCGGCTGCAGGATTGCCTGGCTGCGGCCGAGGAGCTCGGCGCGGCAGGGCTTTCCACCACGGTCGCCGATGCTCGTTTCGCCAAGCCGCTCGACGAGGATTTGATCCGGCGGCTGGCGCGCTCGCACGAAGTGCTGGTAACAGTCGAAGAGGGCGCGGTCGGTGGCTTCGCCAGCCATGTGCTGCAATTCCTCGCCCATGAAGGGCTGCTGGAAAACGGCCTGAAGGTACGCCCGCTTGTGTTGCCCGACACTTTTGTCGATCACGCCAAGCCCGAAAAGATGTATGCCGACGCCGGGCTTGATGCCGCCGGTATCGTGCGCACCGTCTTCGCGGCGCTGGGACACACCGCCAGCGCGCAAAGCGCCTGAATCAAAGTCTCAACGGCTTGCATCAATTTGCCGACCGACGGTCGTAGACTGTTTGCGTTGTCATTTGGCATTCGCCTACGCAAGCGTTGGTGCGAGTTCAGGATCCGCCGGCGTGCCTTCGAGGAACGGCGTTCATGATGGCCTCCGCCAGTTCTTCGAGGACGGGAGTATCGCCTTTCGACGCGGCAAATAGCCTGAACTGCGCTTCGGGCAACTCTGGCAGGCCGTAGCTTTCGGGTACCCTGACCAGGCCGTTTCTCAGCTGACTGACTGTCATCGGCGCTACAGCGAAGCCTGAGATGGCAGCCGCCCTCAGGCTGGCGTTGCTGGTGCAGATCATCACCATGCGCTGGCTGATCCCGGCCTTGGCAAGCCGTTCAAGAGCAACTTCCCTGTAGGGGCAAGGTTCCGGCAACACGGCCAATGGCAGCGGGTCCAGAAGTTCCACGCCGGGATGATCCGCCCATGCCCAGACAAGAGGCTCGCGCCACAGGAGGCGCCCCATCTCCTCACCCTCACACTGGGATCCGAGCACCAGTTCGATATTGCCCTCCTTCATCTTCGAGAGCAGCGCACCCGGAATCCCGACTTGCACCTCGATCTGCAATCCGCGGCGATCGGCGCCGAATGCCTGCAAGGCGCGAAGGATGGGGACCTGTGCGAAGTCTTCCGAGAGGCCGACGCGAACTCTGCCGTGAAAGGGTGCCTGCGCCAGATCGGCCAAAGCATCCCGGTTAAGGGCGAGCATCGCCCGGGCATAGGCGAGCAGGCGCTCGCCATCTTGTGTCATCTCCAGCGAGCGCGTCGTCCTTTTGAGTAACGGCTTTCCGACCTGCTCTTCGAGACGACGCAGGTGCCCACTGACGGCCGACTGCGTAAGGTTCAGTCGCGCCGCTGCCCGACTGAAGCCACCTTCGTCGAACACGGCGACGAACGTCCTGAGCAGGACCAATTCCAGCATATATTCTGATCCATGATGAATATTGTCGATAATCTCAATTTTTATATCGAATTAAAATATGACGCAATACGGTTCGTCACAATGAGCAAGGATGATCCATGACCAAGCTGCTGCATATCGTTTCCTCGCCCCGCAAAGAGCGTTCCGCCTCGCGTGAGGTCGCCGAGGCCTTTGTTCAAAGCTGTCGTGCTCGGCGACCCGACTTGGCGATTTCAACGCTCGACCTATGGGATGTCGACCTCCCCGAATTCGGTGAGGACGCGATGTTGGCCAAATATGCCGGGCTCAGCGGCACGCCGCTTACCCCTTCTCAACAGCAGGCATGGGCCACATTGCAAGAATTGGCGCAACAACTGCACTGGGCGGATATTGTCCTGCTGTCGACGCCCCTGTGGAATTTCAGCATTCCCTACAAACTCAAGCACTTCATCGACCTGGTATCGCAGAAGGACATCCTTTTCTCGTTCGACCCTGAACACGGGTTCGCAGGACTGCTCCGGGATAAGACCGCCGTGGTCGTCCATGCGCGAGGTCTCGACTATGCGGCGCAATCCATCACGCCGGCGCAGCGCTTCGACTTTCAAAAACCCTATGTAGAAGCGTGGTTGCGCTTCATCGGTATCGAAGATGTCCGCAGTCTAATCATCCAGAAAACCCTCTTTGGACCCGATATTGACCATGCGGCTCGCCAGGATGCACGGGAGGCCGCGTTACAGTTGGCGGAAGACCTGCTGTCGCAGACAACAGAGGCGATTGCATGATCACGAAGCGCTTGCTGCGGACAAGAAGGGCGGCTCTGGAGACACGCCGGGAAGGTCGCTTTATGGTGCGACGGAGCACCCTCGGTTCAAGCCCGAGGGCATGTTTTCGCGCGACATGCACTAGAACCACATATCGCGCACGCAGCGACCATCGCCAGGCAGGTCCTCGAATGTGTGGAGACCATCGAAATGGTCGATTGGCAAGTCGGCGACGGTGTCAGGCGGCGCAAGCCTCACATTGACGGCGATCCGAGTGCGACCGGCGGCACTGGCGCGCAAACCACGCCAGGCCAGCACAGAGGCGCATGTTGGACAGAACAGAATCTCGAGCGACGGGGCATCCTTTCCGGAGCGCGTGTAAGCACTTGTCGGTCCGGCAAGACGGATGCGTTCGTCAACATAATCGTAAGCCCACAGCGCGCCATAGCGGCGGCAAAGCGTGCAGTTGCAGGCTGTGATCGAGCCGGGATCGCCTTCCAAAATCCAGTGGGCCGCGCCACAATGGCAGGTTCCGGTCAGCATTCGTCGTCCTCACGTTCTGGCAGCAACACGAGCATTGTTCCCAACATTGTGCCGGACCCAGTGCGATATTCAACAGTTTGTGGCGCGGCCTGATGCGCTCGCCGCTTTGGCAATATGTTCGTTGTCTTCCCCAATATCCTTGCCTTCGTCACAGGCTTTCGCCATGAAGGCCGATGAACTCCCGTTTGCCAGCCAGCACACGCCAGCGGCTCGACGAACTCCTCGTCGCGCGCGGCCTGTTTCCCAGCCGCTCTCGCGCCCGCGACGCGATCGAGCGCGGCACCGTGATGGTTGACGGCGTCATCGCCCGCAAGCCCGGCCAGACCGTCCGGGCTGATTGCCTCATAGAAGTCGATGATCCGGCGCAGGGCTATGTGTCCCGTGCTGCGCTGAAGCTGATCGCCGGGCTCGACTATTTCGACCTCGATCCAGCCGGCAGCGAAGCGCTCGACGTCGGCGCCTCGACCGGAGGCTTCACTCAAGTGCTGCTCGGACGTGGCGCGGCGCATGTCACGGCGATCGATGTCGGGCATGGCCAGATACATCCGTATATCGCCGGCGATCCGCGTGTGACGGTTATCGAGGGATTGAACGCCCGTGATCTTTCGACCGCCGATCTTGCCGATCGAATTCCAGATTTTATCGTCTCCGACGTCAGCTTCATCTCGTTGAAACTGGCGCTGCCGCCGGCGCTCGCCATTGCCAGGAGCGGCGCCAAAGCAATATTTCTGGTCAAGCCGCAATTCGAGGCGGGCCGCGAGGCGATCGGCAAGGGCGGCTTGCTGAAAGACCCATACGATGCCGCGCGGGTTGCCGGCCTGCTGCAGGATTGGCTGGACGGCGTCCCCGGCTGGCGCTCGCTCGGACTGCATCTGTCGCCGATCGAAGGCGGCGACGGCAACCGCGAGTTCCTGCTCGCCGGGATCAAGGACGCCGGTATCGAGAACAGGGGGATCGGAGGCCGATGACCGCGCGCTTCACGATCACACGGCTGGGCTCCCAGGGCGACGGCGTCGCCGAGACCGAAACCGGCGAGCTTTTCATTCCGTTCACGCTGCCCGGTGAAACCGTCACCGCCGCGCGCGAAAGGGACCGTGCCACGCTGATGTCGGTGCTGGAGGCTTCGCCGCTTCGCATCGAGCCTGCCTGTCGGCATTTCACCGAATGCGGCGGCTGCGCCATCCAGCATCTTGAGGCCGAAGCCTATCTTCGGTGGAAGCGTGACAAGGTTGCGCATGCGCTCAACAGCAAGGGCATCAGTTGCGACATTGACGCGCTGGTGCCGTGCGCGCCGCAGACGCGCCGGCGCGTCGTGTTCACCGCCCGGCGCAGCGAGGCCGGCATGCTGCTCGGCTTCGTTCGGGCGTTGTCGTCCGAGATCATTTCCATCGAGGAATGCCCGATCTCGCTGCCCGAGATCGTCGCAAAGCTCGACCGCCTGAGAGCACTTGCCGAACTGGTTTGCGCCACGACGAAATCGTTCCGCATGACGGTCACGGCGAGCGGTTCCGGCCTCGATGTCGCGGTTCACGAGTCCGGCAAGCTCGGCGAGAACCAGCGCCGCGTCGCCTCCAATTTCGTCATCGCTCAGGGATTGGCCAGGCTTTCGATCGATGGCGAGATCATCATCGAGCCCAAAAAGCCGGTGGTGCTGTTCGGCAGCGTCGCCGTCGCGGTGCCGCCGGGCGCCTTCCTGCAGGCGACCGAGGCCGCCGAGCAGGCGATGGCCGACATCGTCGGCCGGCACCTCGCGCGTGCCAGGAAGATAGCCGATCTCTTCGCCGGCTGCGGCAGTTTTGCGCTGCGCCTGGCCGCCAGGTCGGAGGTCCATGCGGTGGAGGGGGATGCGGCAGCGCTTTCGGCGCTCGACCGGGCGTTCCGTTTCGCCAGCGGTCTGAAGCGCGTGACCAGCGAACGCCGCGACCTGTTCCGGCGGCCGCTCACTTCGAGGGAACTGAATGCCTTCGACGGCGTCGTTTTCGATCCGCCCCGCGCCGGCGCCGAAGACCAGTCGAAGCAGATTGCCCGCTCCGACGTGCCGCTTGTCGCCGCAGTTTCCTGCAATCCTGTCACGCTGGCGCGCGACTTGCGCATCCTCGTCGACGGCGGCTACGCTCTGAAAAGCGTGACGCCGATCGACCAGTTCCTGTGGTCGCCGCATGTCGAGGCCGTCGCGCTTCTGGAGAAGCCGAAGCGAAGGCGGTAACCGTCCGCATTTGTTGAGCTTGAATTTCGCGCAAAATGAACATACTTTGAGCGTGACCTGTTCAAAATGTGCTAGGAACCTGTTATGAATACCGCAGCTCTCGATATCAGGGCATCGCGCTTTGGCGACGAGCGGACGCCATTTCTTTCGGCAAGACGGGTGGCTGAACTGCTGGGCGTCAATCTGACCGAACTGGCGGGCCTGATCGGCGTCGCGCGCAACACGCTTGCCGCCAAGACCGGCGCGCGCAAGGTCGACGCCGCATTGAGTCCGATTGTCCGTATCCTTGCGATGGCAGGCGAGATGGCCGGCGATGAACAGCGTGCGGCGATCTGGTTCAAGCATCAGCCGATCCCCGGCTGGGCGGGAAAGACCGCCTACGATCTCGTTCGAGAGGGCAAGACGGACAAGGTGCTAGCCTATCTGGAGGCAGTCCGCTCCGGCATCTATGCCTGAAAACAGACTGAGCCTATGGCGCGCCTTCGTGCCGCGTTGGGCGCATCTGCCGCTTTCCGGCGAAGGAGCAGCCCGCTTTGGCGGTCGCTGGAATCCAGTGGGCGCCCCGACGATCTATGCCGCGGGCGAATTGTCCACTGCCTGGGCGGAGTACAATCAGGGCTTTGTCCAGCATCCGGCGCTGATTGCGCAGCTCGCACTTTCAGGCGCGCGCCTGGCAGACCTTACGGACGCTGATGTGCTGACCAGGCTCGGCGTGACGGCAGACATCAACCGATGTGAATGGCGCGATGTCATGGATCAAGGCCTGGTGCCTGAGACGCACACGCTGAGAGATCGCCTGATTGCCGACGGGCAACATGGCGTGATCTACCCCTCCTTCATGTCGCCCGGCGGCACATGCGTCGCGCTGTGGCGATGGAACGAGAGCAACACACCCCGTCTGAATGTCATCGATCCCGACCATCGCTTGCCGAAAACGCCGGCTTCATGGCTTTAGGGCAGTTCAAGCCGGCCGCGCCGCCGCGCTTCGGCCAGCACACCCGCGTCCATTTCTTCCAACGTCTATGGGGCAGGGATCCAAACACGTCTTCTGGCCGTGTCTCGGCGAAGACTGGCGCAGGCTTCAGTAGCACGCCCTCCGGAGTATCTTCGACCAGAAGACGTGTGCCGGCGTCCCATTCCCTCCGCTTGCGGATCGCGCTGGGCAGGGTGACCTGCCCCTTGGTCGAGACAGTGGTTACGAGTCTTTCCGGGTTGGCCATCGCGGCGCATCCTCTGAATGTAAGACAAAAACCGCAGCTTCTATCAAACCCGCGTTCCGCCAACCGTCATCTGGTTCATCCTGAGGTGCGGCTGGCCAACGCCGACCGGCACGCCCTGGCCGGCCTTGCCGCACATGCCGATGCCGGTGTCGAGCTTCATGTCGTTGCCGATCATCGAAACCCGATGCATGGCATCCGGCCCATTGCCGATCAGCATGGCGCCCTTGATCGGCTGCGTCACCTTGCCGTCCTCGATCATGTAGGCCTCGGTGCAGCCAAACACGAATTTTCCCGAGGTGATGTCGACCTGGCCGCCGCCGAAGGAGACGGCATAGATGCCGTTCTTGACCGAGGCGATGATTTCGTCCGGCTCCATGTCGCCTGACGTCATATAGGTGTTGGTCATGCGCGGCATCGGCTGGTGCGCGTAGCCTTCGCGCCGTCCGTTGCCGGTGGCGTTCATGCCCATCAGCCGGGCGTTCTGGCGATCCTGCATATAGCCGACAAGCTTGCCGTCATCGATCAGCACGTTGCGGGCCGACGGCGTGCCTTCGTCATCGACGGTCAGCGAGCCACGCCGCTCGGCCATGGTGCCGTCGTCGACGACTGTGACGCCCTTGGCGGCCACCTGCTGGCCCATCAGCCCGGCGAAGGCCGATGTCTTCTTGCGGTTGAAGTCGCCTTCCAGCCCGTGGCCGACGGCCTCGTGCAGCATGACGCCCGGCCAGCCGCTGGACAGCACGATGTCGAACGTCCCGGCCGGCGCCGGGATGGCCTCGAGGTTGACCAGCGCTTGCCGCAGCGCTTGCTTGGCGGCGTGCTTCCAGCTCTCCTCGACCAGGAATTCGCCAAACCCTTTGCGTCCGCCCATGCCGTAGGAGCCGCTCTCCTGGCGATCGCCGTCGCCGACCACCACCGACACATTGATCCTGACCAGCGGGCGGATGTCGCGCACCATCTGGCCGTCGGCACGCACGATCTCGACATGCTGCCAGGAGGCGGCGAGCGACGCCGTCACTTGCCGCACGCGCGGATCCTCGCCTCGCAGCCACGCATCGATTTCCTGAAGGAGCTTGGCCTTGGCCTCGAAGGAGGGCGAGGGGATCGGGTTCTCATCGCCATAGAGATGGCGGTTGGTACGGGTGGGAGCCGCAGCAAGCGTGCCGGAATAGCCGCTCTTGACGGTCGAGACAGCGTCGGCCGCGCGCAGCAGCGACGCTTCCGAAAGATCGCTGGAATGCGCGTAGCCGCTCGCTTCGCCGGCGACCGCGCGCAGGCCAAAGCCTTGGTCTGTGTTGAAATTGGCGGTCTTCAGCCGGCCATTGTCGAACATCAGCGCTTCGCTCTCGCTGTATTCGAGGAACAACTCGCCGTCGTCGGCGCCGTTGATGGTCTCGGCGACGATCTGCTTGATGCGATCGTCGGAAATGTCGAATTGGCCGATCAGGCTGTTCATGGCAGGTCCGTCCGTGGAAAGAGATTGTCCTCACGATGTAGGCGCGAAGGTGCGTCCAGACAATCGGCAATGACCATTGTCTGTGCATGACCCAAAAATCGGGATCGATTTTCGGAAAGGATTATGCGCAAAATCGAAGCGCTACAGCGTCCTTTGCGCGTCCTTGGACGCGCGGCGCTGTAGCCAAAGGCGGTCACAATCTCATTTTCGTCAGCAGGGTTTTGGGCCTCTCGCCCCGCCTCAAGGCAGGGCGGCGAAACCGTCGGCGAAACCCTTGAGCTCGACCGGAATGCCGATACCTTCCTCCGGCGTCTGGAAGACGATGAAGGTGGCCGACGTTCCGGTCTTCAGCGTATCGAGCAACGGCTTTTCGAGAATGACCTCGGCATAGCAGCCGTCCTGGAAGCAACGCACGAAATAGGCCCGGCCGATGTCCTTGCCGTCGACATTGAGGCCGAGCCCGTTGGGCAACAGCACGCCGAGCGGCGCCAGCACGCGCAGGATTTCGGCCTTGTTGTCGGCAGTGCGCAGCACGACGACGGAAAGCCCCATCTCGGGACGGTCTTCGGCGACGACGTTCTGCATCATCACGCATTGTTCCGATGTGGCGCCAGCCGGCGTGTCGCAGATGATCGACCATGCGCCATGCGTCGTCCGCACCTTGCCGCTTGGCTGCGCGGCATTGGCCTGGCTGACGCCAAACGAGCCAACATAGGACAGGCCGATCCCAGACAAGCCAACGCCAGACAGGCCAACGCTAGACACGGCGAGAAGGATGGCCTTCGCCAAGCTTCTCGAAAGCCCAAGTCTCGAAAGCCCAAGTCTCGAAAGCCCAAGTCTCGAAAGCCCAAGTCTCGAATGCCCAAGTCCCCAAAGCCAAGAGTTCATGACGGCTCCATTGCGAATCACGGCACTTTAAGCCGCGCCAAGGGCAAGTAAAGGATGAGACCACTGCCGGCCTGCCTCGACCAAGGCAATTGTGCGCTTTTCCGTGCCAAATTCGCCCGAATTGCGACCGACCGGCGCATTTTGCCGGGACACTCCGCCGCTCGGGCGTTCGCGGGTCCGACACCGCGGCGGCCGCCGCCACAAGGCGCAGCCGCGCTTGCGCGCAAAAATGCCGCACGGTTTCCCCCGCTCCTTTCTTGCAGAGGCAAATAGAGTATGGTTTGAACCAGCCTCGGGACTTTCCGGGATTCCCGTCCCGGCGTTGTTCGATATTCTTGCGGTCCGATCGCGAGGAACTGGGAGATAATGACGGCAATGAGAAAATTCCTAGCAGGCGCCAAACTCCTGGCAAGCGCTGCCGCCACACTGTTGACCGGCGCATCCGCCCATGCGGCCCAGCCTGCGCCGTGGGAGATGAGCTTCCAGCCCGCCGCCACCGACATGATGCGGCAGATCGCCTGGTTCGAGGGCTATACGCTGTGGTTCATCGTGCCGATCACCCTCTTCGTGCTCTTTCTCATCGCCTATTGCATCCTGAAGTTTCGCGCGAGCGTCAACCCGACCCCGTCGCGCACCAGCCACAACACGCTGATTGAGGTAATCTGGACGGTCGGGCCGGTCGTCGTCCTGCTCTTGCTCGCCATCCCCTCGTTCCAGCTCTTGACTGCGCAATACACGCCGCCGGAGGAAGCCAAGCTGACCGTCAAGGCGACGGGAAACCAGTGGAACTGGGATTACGAATACCAGACCGAAAACACGCTTTCCTTCAACTCCGCGATCCTGGCGGATGCTGACCGCGCCGCGGCCGGCAAGGAGGACCGCGGCGCTTATCCGCGCCTGCTCGCCGTCGACAACGAGATGGTGGTGCCGGTCAACACCATGACCCGGGTGCTGGTGACGGCGGCAGACGTGATCCACGCCTTTGCCATGCCGTCCTTCGGCATCAAGACCGACGCGGTTCCGGGTCGCATCAACGAGGTCTGGTTCAAGGCGGAAAAGGAAGGCCTCTATTACGGCCAGTGCTCGGAGCTCTGCGGTAAGGACCACGCGTTCATGCCGATCGCGATCCGCGTCGTCTCCGACGCCCAGTACAAGACCTGGCTGGCAGCAGCCGGCACCGACCTTCCCGGCGCCAACAAGGCGCTGATGGCCGAGGTCGACGGCAAAGACAAGGTAGCGGCCGCCGGCAACTGATGCCGCGACCAGAAAAGATCAGGGAACGGAGCCGAACATGGCAGACGCTGCAGCTCACGACCACGACCACAAGCCGTATCATGGCTGGGTGCGGTGGGTGTATTCGACCAACCACAAGGATATCGGCACACTCTACCTGATCTTCGCGATCATGGCGGGCTGCGTCGGCGGTGCCCTTTCGGTCGTCATGCGTATGGAACTGCAGGAGCCTGGGATCCAGATTTTCACCGGCCTGGCGCAGATGGTCTACGGCTTGAACGCCGACGCTGCGCTCGACGGCGGCAAGAACATGTACAATGCCTTCACCACCGCCCATGCGCTGATCATGATCTTCTTCATGGTCATGCCGGCGTTGATCGGCGGCTTCGCCAACTGGATGGTGCCGATCATGATCGGCGCGCCGGACATGGCATTCCCGCGCATGAATAACGTCTCGTTCTGGTTGCTGCCACCGGCTTTCATCCTGCTGATCATCTCGGCCTTCGTGCCGAGCGCGCCTGGCGCCTACGGCGTCGGCGGCGGCTGGACGATCTATCCGCCGCTATCGACCTCGGGCCAGCCCGGACCGGCGATGGATCTTGCGATCCTGTCGCTGCACATCGCCGGCGCCTCATCGATCCTCGGCGCCATCAATTTCATCACCACCATCTTCAACATGCGCGCGCCTGGCATGACGCTGCACAAGATGCCGCTGTTCGCCTGGTCGGTGCTGATCACCGCTTTCCTGCTGCTGCTGTCGCTTCCGGTTCTGGCCGGCGGCATCACCATGCTTTTGACCGATCGCAATTTTGGCACCACCTTCTTCGCGCCCGATGGCGGCGGCGACCCGATCCTGTTCCAGCACCTGTTCTGGTTTTTCGGCCATCCGGAAGTCTACATCCTGATCCTGCCGGGCTTCGGCATCGTCAGCCACATCGTCTCGACCTTCTCCAAAAAGCCTATCTTCGGCTATCTCGGCATGGCCTATGCCATGGTCGCGATCGGTGCGGTCGGCTTCATCGTCTGGGCGCACCACATGTACACGACCGGCCTGTCGCTCGACACGCAGCGCTATTTCGTCTTCGCCACGATGGTTATCGCGGTGCCGACGGGCGTGAAGATATTCTCGTGGATCGCCACCATGTGGGGCGGGTCGATTTCGCTCAAGACCCCGATGCTGTGGGCGATTGGCTTCATCTTCCTGTTCACCGTCGGCGGCGTTACCGGCGTCCAGCTTGCCAATGCCGGTCTCGACCGCCCGCTGCACGACACCTATTACGTGGTCGCGCATTTCCATTATGTGCTGTCGCTGGGCGCGGTCTTTGCCATCTTCGCCGGCTGGTACTACTGGTTCCCGAAGATGACCGGCTACATGTATTCGCCTGTCATCGCCAATACCCACTTCTGGGTTACCTTCGTCGGCGTCAACCTCGTCTTCTTCCCGCAGCATTTCCTCGGACTTTCAGGCATGCCGCGCCGCTACATCGACTATCCGGATGCGTTTGCCGGCTGGAACATGGTGTCGTCCTACGGCTCGTATATTTCGGCCGTCGGCGTGGTCATCTTCCTCTATGGCGTGTTCGAGGCCTTCCAGAAGAAGCGGGTGGCCGGCGCCAATCCATGGGGCGAGGGTGCGACGACGCTTGAATGGCAGCTGCCTTCGCCGCCGCCCTTCCACCAGTGGGAACAGCTGCCGAAGATCAAATAGGCTTCTGCCTGGGCGAATACTGAATCGCCGGTTCGCCCGGCGGTTTTGGCCAACGGAATGATGGACTTTAAGTACGCATGGCCCTTGTCGACGACACCTTGACTGACGAACCGGGCTTTCGCATGTCGGAAGCGACGGCGGGCGATTTCTTCGCACTGTTGAAGCCGCGCGTCATGTCGCTGGTGGTGTTCACCGCCTTTGTCGGCCTGGTCGCGGCACCTGTGGCCATCAATCCGCTTCTGGCGGTGATCGCGATCCTGGCTATTGCCATTGGTGCTGGCGCGTCCGGCGCGCTCAACATGTGGTATGACGCCGATATCGATGCGGTGATGACCAGGACCGCCAGCCGTCCGGTGCCGGCCGGCCGCATCCGGCCAGGCGAGGCGCTGAGTTTCGGCCTGGTGCTGTCGGTGCTGTCGGTGATGACGCTCGGCGTGCTGGTCAATTGGTTGTCGGCGACGCTCCTGGCCTTCACCATCTTCTTCTATGCCGTCGTCTACACGATGTGGCTGAAGCGCTGGACCCCGCAGAACATCGTCATCGGCGGTGCTGCCGGCGCCATTCCGCCGGTGATCGGCTGGGCCGCGGTGACCGGAACCGTCAGCCTGGAAAGCGTCGTCCTGTTCCTGATCATCTTCCTGTGGACGCCGCCGCATTTCTGGGCGCTCGCCCTCTTCAAGTCCGAGGACTATGCCAGGGCCGGCATCCCGATGATGCCGAATGTCGCCGGCCAGGCTTCGACCCGACGCCAGATCTTCGCCTATGCGCTGATCCTTGCGCCGGTTGGCGTGCTGCCATGGGCGCTCGGCTTCACCACACCCGTCTATGGCGTCCTTGCGGTGCTGCTTGGCGCCGGCTTGGTCTGGTATGCGTGGCAGGTGCTGCGGATGGCGGATGACGACCATGTGATGAAGCCAGCCAAGGCATTGTTCGGCTACTCGCTGCTCTACCTCTTCGCCATCTTCGCCATCTACCTTGCCGACTGCGTTGTCGGGCGCGCGCTGGCCACGGGCGGAGCATGACCATGGCCGACAAGAAGCTTGAACTCGTCACGCTGACGGAGCGCCAGCAGAAGGCCCGGCGCAACCGCTCGGTAGCCATCGGCCTGGCGCTGGCGGTGCTTGTCGTCATCTTCTACATCGCGACCGTCGTGAAATTCGGTCACAACCTCACCGGAACCATGTGAGGCTCAAGATGAACCGCCAAACAGTGACCAATCCTCAAAAGAAGAACACCAACCGCGTCGTCGCCGGCGTCTGCATCGCCTTTTTCGGCGGCATGATCGGGATGGCCTATGCCGCGGTGCCGCTCTACGCGATGTTCTGCCAGGCGACCGGTTACGGCGGCACTGTGAAACGCGCAACGCAGCAATATGCCGACCGGGTGCTCGACCGCGATATCACCATCCGTTTCGACGCCAACACGGCCGGCGTGCCCTGGCAGTTCGAGCCGGTCGCCCGCTCCGTCACCATCAAGATAGGCGAGACGGCGCAGGCGCATTATAGCGCGACCAACAAGTTCGTCCGCGCCACGACGGCCCGCGCGACGTTTAATGTGCAGCCGGAATTTGCGGGGTCTTACTTCAACAAGGTTGAGTGTTTCTGCTTTACCGATACGACGCTGAAGCCTGGCGAGACGCTGGACATGCCGGTCGTGTTCTATGTAGATCCCGACATCGTCAATGCGCCGGAATTGAAGGACCTGAAGACGATTACCCTGTCCTACACGATGTTCCCGGTCGAGAAGAACGAGAAGACCAAGCCGGTGGCGTCGACAGTGCCGGCCGAAGGCACAAGCAACAAAGTTTCACATACCGAACGAAGCCTCGGGGGTTGATATGGCAGACGCGCACGCAAAACCACAACATGACTACCACCTCGTCGACCCGAGCCCGTGGCCATTCCTCGGCTCGGTCGGCGCGTTGGTCACCGCGATCGGCGGCGTCTGTTACATGCAGTATCTCAAGGGCGGCGATTTCCCGATCTTCGGCTTCAACATCGCCAATCCGTGGCTGTTCTTCATCGGCCTCTTGATCGTCATCTACACCATGTACGCTTGGTGGTCGGATACCATCAGGGAAGCGCATGAAGGCCACCACACGCGTGTTGTGTCGCTGCATCTGCGCTACGGCATGATCATGTTCATCGCTTCCGAGGTGATGTTCTTCGTCGCCTGGTTCTGGGCTTTCTTCGACGCCAGCCTGTTTCCCGGCGAGGCACAGCAATATGCCCGCGCCACCTTCACCGGCGGTGTCTGGCCGCCGAAGGGCGTTGAGGTCCTCGACCCCTTCCACCTGCCGCTCTATAACACCGTCATCCTGCTTCTATCGGGCACTACGGTGACCTGGGCGCACCACGCGCTGCTTCATGGCGACCGCAAGGGGCTGATCAACGGCCTGGTGCTGACCGTCGGTCTCGGCATCCTGTTCACCATGGTGCAGGCTTACGAATACATGCACGCGCCGTTCGGCTTCAGGGATTCGATCTACGGCGCTACTTTCTTCATGGCGACCGGCTTCCACGGCTTCCACGTCATCATCGGCACCATCTTCCTGCTGGTCTGCCTGGTCCGCGCGATGAAGGGCGACTTCACGCCCAAGCACCATTTCGGCTTCGAGGCCGCCGCCTGGTACTGGCACTTCGTCGACGTAGTCTGGCTGTTCCTGTTCGCGTCGATCTATGTCTGGGCCTCGAGCGGCGCGGTCATCGAAGGCCACTGAAATCTTCCTGAGGAAATCGATGAGGCGGCTGCGGCGACGTGGCCGCCTTACCTTTTGGAGTGAAGGGCATTAAAGCGCGTCGCGGCTGAATGGATTCATGCGACGCGCTTTAAGTTCTTGTTTTTATGCATGTCGTTATCGCAAAACCGCTGCGCACTTTTGCGCGACATGCATTAAGGTATCGGAATGAGCGACGACAAGGCGATCTGGCCAGCAATCGATCCGATTTCGGCGGGCCTGCACGGCCGCTGCCCGCGCTGCGGCGAGGGCCGGCTGTTTTCCGGCTTCCTCACCGTCGGCGAACGCTGCGCCAATTGCAGCCTCGACTATTCCTACGCCGATGCCGGCGACGGTCCGGCGGTGTTCGTCATCCTGATCATCGGCTTCATCGTCGTCGGGCTGGCGCTGTGGATGGAGGTGACGCTCAGCCCGCCGCTCTGGCTGCATTTCCTGCTGTGGATACCGCTGACGCTGGTGCTTTGCCTGGGCGCGCTCAGGCTGATTAAGGGCGTGCTCCTGACGCTGCAATACCGCAACAAGGCGGCAGAGGGCAGGCTGGACCTCGGCGAATGAGCACGACATCCGCTTCGATTGCGGGCCGTTCGCGGCCGAAGACGGCATTGCTGCTTGGGCTTGGCCTCGTGCTGTTCTTCATCCTGCTGGCGCTCGGCACCTGGCAGCTCCAGCGCCTGTACTGGAAAGAGGGTCTTCTCCAGACCATCGACCAGCGCACGCACTCAGCGCCCGTGCCGTTGGCCGAGGTCGAAAAGCGGTTTGCCGCCAGCGGCGATGTGGATTACACGCCGGTGACGGCATCAGGCACCTTCCTGCATCAAGGCGAGCGACATTTCTTCGCGACCTGGGAAGGCCAGTCCGGTTTCGATGTCTTCACGCCCTTGCATCTGGAGGACGGGCGCTTCGTTCTGATCAATCGCGGCTTCGTGCCGTACGATCTCAAGGACGCAGCCAAGCGTCCGCAAAGCCAGGGTGCGGGCCAGGTGACGGTGACGGGGCTCGCCCGCAATCCGCTGCCGGCAAAGCCCTCGATGATGCTTCCCGACAATGATCCGCAGAAAAACATCTTCTACTGGAAGGATCGCGACGCCATGGCGGCCAGCGCCGGTCTGCCGGCAGGTGCGGGGCTGGTGCCATTCTTTATCGACGCGGACGCCACGCCGAACCCGGGCGGGCTGCCGGTCGGCGGCGTTACAATCATCGAGCTGCCGAACAGCCATCTGCAATACGCCGTAACCTGGTACGGCCTTGCCGCTGCCCTTGCCGGCGTCCTCATCTTCAGGCTTCGCCGCCCGGCGAAAGAAGAATGATCAGCACTGGTGCCCTTGACAGGGCAGGGGTGCGCACCTCATTTCGCGCCTTGAGTTCAAGACTTCAGTTCACGCTACGACCAACCGGCCGGGAATCATGCTTCACACGACGACAAAGCCACCGCTGACGATAAGGCTCTGCCAGCCGCGCGGCTTCTGCGCCGGCGTCGACCGCGCCATCCAGATCGTCGTCCTGGCGCTGAAGAAATACGGCGCGCCGGTCTATGTTCGCCACGAGATCGTGCATAATCGCTACGTCGTCGAGGGGCTGCAAAGCCTCGGTGCGGTGTTCATCGAGGAGCTCTCCGAGATACCGGCTGAGCATCGCCAGAGCCCGGTCGTCTTTTCGGCGCATGGCGTGCCGAAGTCGGTGCCGGCGGACGCCCAGGCGCGCAACCTCTTCTATCTCGACGCCACCTGCCCGCTGGTGTCGAAGGTCCACAAGCAGGCAATGCGCCATCAGCGGCTCGGCCGTCACGTGCTTCTGATCGGCCATGCCGGCCACCCGGAAGTGATCGGCACGATGGGGCAGTTGCCGGACGGCGCCGTCACCTTGATCGAGACCGAAGCCGATGCCGCGAATTTGGTGCCCGCCGACCCGCAGGCGCTCGGGTTCGTCACCCAGACGACGCTGTCGGTCGAGGACACCGCCGGCATCATTCGGGTGCTTAAGGATCGTTTTCCCGATTTGCATGCGGCGGCAGCGGAATCGATTTGCTATGCCACCACCAATCGCCAGGAAGCGGTAAAGGAGACCGCCGCGGGTGCCGATCTCTTCCTGATCGTCGGTGCTCCCAACTCCTCAAATTCGCGGCGTCTCGTCGAAGTGGCCGAACGCGCTGGCGCCTCGATGTCGCTTCTGGTGCAGCGCGCCTCCGAGATTCCATGGACCGAGATCGCCGGCATCTCGACGCTCGGCCTGTCGGCAGGTGCATCGGCGCCGGAAATCATCGTCGACGAGATCATCGATGCGTTCCGGCAGCGCTTCGACGTAACCATCGAGCTGGCGGTGACGGCGACGGAAACCGAGGATTTTCCGGTGATGCGGGTGCTGCGCGACGTCGAGCTGACGGCCGCCGACATGGCTTTCGTCAACGGGGCCGCGTAAGGTTCATGGCGGTCTACACCGACGTCAACGAAGGCGAGCTCGGCGCGTTCCTGAAGGCCTATCCAGTCGGCGATCTCCTGTCCTACAAGGGCATAGCCGAAGGCACCGAGAACTCGAACTTCCTGCTGCACACGACCAGCGGCTCCTACATCCTGACGCTCTACGAAAAGCGCGTCGACAAGGCCGACCTGCCGTTCTTCCTCGGCCTCATGAGCCATCTCGCCAGGAAGGGCATTTCCTGCCCGCTTCCGGTGACCGCGCATGATGGCGACGTCATCGGAACGCTTGCCGGCCGGCCGGCGGTCATCATCACCTTCCTCGAAGGCGTTTCGCTGCGGCGGCCGACATCAGCGCACTGCCGCGAGGTCGGCAAGGCGCTGGCGGCGCTGCATCTGGCCGGCGCCGACTTTCCGATGACCCGTCCGAATGCCCTTGCCATCGATGGCTGGCGCAAGCTGTGGAGCGCCTCTCGCCCTCGCGCCGACGAGGTCGAGCCGGGACTGGCGGCCGAGGTCGATGCCGACTTCGCTGATTTCGAGAGGAACTGGCCGAACGGCCTGCCGGAAGGCATCATCCATGCCGATCTTTTCCCCGACAACGTCTTCTTCCTCGGCGAGAAACTGTCGGGGCTGATCGACTTCTATTTCGCCTGCAACGATCTCTACGCCTATGATGTCGCAACCTGCCTCAATGCCTGGTGCTTCGAGAAGGATTTTTCCTTCAACCTGACCAAGGGCACGGCGCTGCTTGCCGGCTACCAAAGCGTGCGGCCCTTGAGCGGCGAAGAGAAAGCTGCGCTGCCGATGCTGGCGCGCGGCTCGGCACTGCGCTTCATGCTGACCCGGCTTTACGACTGGCTGATCATTGCCAACGGCGGGCTGGTCGTGAAACGCGATCCGACCGAATATATCAGGCGTATGCGTTTCCACCGGGCGATCAAATCTCCTTCCGAATACGGACTGACATGACCAAGCGCGTCGAAATCTTTACCGATGGTGCCTGTTCGGGCAATCCGGGGCCTGGCGGCTGGGGGGCTGTCCTGCGCTTCAAGGGCGTCACGAAGGAACTGTCGGGCGGCGAGGCTGCTACCACCAACAACCGCATGGAACTTTTGGCCGCCATCTCGGCGCTCAATGCGCTGAAAGAACCCTGTGCGGTCGATCTTTATACCGACAGCAACTATGTCAAGGACGGCATTTTCAGCTGGATCGACGGCTGGAAGCGCAACGGCTGGAAGACCGCTGCCAGGCAACCGGTGAAGAATGCCGAACTGTGGCAGGCGCTCGACGAGGCGCGCAACCGTCATCAGGTGATCTGGCACTGGGTCAAGGGCCATGCCGGCCATCCGGAGAACGAGCGTGCCGACGAACTGGCGCGGCTCGGCATGGCGCCGTTCAAGAACAAGACGGCCCGGCCCGCGCCCGTTTCGGCTGGGGAAAACACCCAAGCCAAGCAGCCGACAGCCAGGAAACTGCGCCGCTCGACCCAAAGCTACTGACCAGTCTGGGCTACTGACCAGTCTAGACTACTGACCAGTCTGGTCCGCCATATTCAGCGGATCAGCAGCGCCGTGCCGAAAAGTCCGAGCGCGAACACAGTATGCGACACGAGGTTGAGGGCGCGGATCTGCATCGGGTTGGGGCGCTTTGACGCGGCCCAGCCGGCGCCCATGCCGGGCGCCAGCAGGAACCAGCCGGCGCCTACGGTGACGATGCCGAGGATGAAGGCCGGCAGGAAGGTCGGCGCGGCCAGCCACGCCGCTCCAGCCAAAACGGCCAGAATGATGCCGTAGACGATCCCGACAAAGTAGTGGAAGGCCCAGCCCAGCGCCGATTCATGCGCATAGGGTGCTGCCTCGCCGATATCGTCATGGAAGACCTTGCCGTCCCTCAGGTGCCAGACCCAGCGACCAACCAGCCCCCAGTTCGGCCGTGGCTGAGCAAACACCGTGTTCAGGAAAATCGCCCAGAGGTCCATGAGCGCCGTGGCCGATGCCGATCGCCACAGCGCGCCAGAAGTGGTCAAACATCATTGAGGTCCCCTAAAAGCAGGCAATTCCCGAACAGCGTTCTTTGCACGCCCAATTGGACGCGCCGCTGCCGAAACGAGCGCGATCGTCAGGCCGAAGGACCGCGGCAACCTCGGCCTATGCTGTCGCCAAAACGGAAAGCTGTCCGAGAATGTGAGCAGCACCGGATTCATCAACGCCAGGCTTTGTCTCGACATTGAGCGCGGCGACCTTGCCGTCGTCGACGATCATCGAAAACCGCTTCGAGCGCAGCCCCATGCCACCGCCGGAAAGGTCGGCGTCGAGACCGATCGACTTGACGAAATCGCCATTGCCGTCGGCAAGATAGAGGATCTTGCCTTCACCGCCGCTGAAGCGGGCCCAGGCGCCCATCACGTGAACATCGTTGACGGCGACGATGGCGATGGTGTCGACGCCGCGCGCCAGGATGGCGTCGTAATTATCCAGAAAGCCGGGCAGATGGTTGTTGGAGCAGGTCGGCGTGAAAGCGCCGGGAACAGCGAACAGCACCACCTTCTTTCCCGAGAAAATCTCGGCCGTCGTGATCGCTTTTGCGCCGTCGGCAGTCATCGTCTTGAAGGTCGCTTGGGGCAGCTTGTCGCCAACGGCAATCATCATCGTGGTCCTCGTTTTGACAAATGGAAGGGAGTGTCCTTGCGATAGCGAATTCAGCCGTTTCCCGCAACTGTCGGGGTGGCCGGAGCAAGGGATGTTCGATCTGAACATCCTTTGCTGGGGATCAAGGGAACGGCAGCAGGCCTTCGACGGCGCCGGCCGCAGTTGTCAGCGTATAGTAAAGTCCGCCATCCGTCGGCGTCGTCGTTGGCCTGTCGAGGATCGGCACGGTAAACACCAGCTTGCCGTCCTTTTCGCTGCGGGCCGGCACGCCGAACATGTAGTCGCGCTCACCGGCGACGAAGAAATCCGCTGCTTTGGGATTCCCCGGAAAGCTCGCCTCGACAATCAGTGTCTCGCGGTCGCCCGGCAGGATCTTGACGCCGAAACCGGGCCTTGCGGGAGCAGGCAGCGTTGCAAGCGCCGCTTTCACCAAAGCGGCGTCTTCGACATTGTCCGGATCGGAGCCCGGATCGATGGTCAGCTTTGTTTGCACCGGGATGCAGATCGTCTCACAAATTCCTAGAAAGATATCGGCATCGATGACGGCCGGCTCGTTCGGCGCCGAAAGCGTGAACGTTACCGGCAGCGAAACCGGATGGTCGTAGCCGGCCCATTTGCCGGAGCCGTCGTCGTGGCGCTGAGGTGGCGGAAACGAAAACGTCGCGTCGGCAATGTTGGTGCTGGCCGAGATATCGATTTGCGGCGGCACGCCCGCGTCGCCCGGATCGCGCCAGTAGGTTTTCCAGCCAGGCTTGAGCGCAATATCGAGGACGCCGTGGATGCGCCCGGCTGTGTCGGGCTTGCCGCTGGTTACAAGGCGTACTTTGCCGCCTTCGCTATCGTACCAGATCGACGAGGATGCTGCGGCGGGAAGACCGGTTCCACATCCAACAGCGGCGCTGAGCAGCAGGACTTTCAAGCTTTGCATGGCGGTGATTTGAGCGTCCGTTCATGGCTGCGCAATGACTTCATGGCGTCGCTGTTATCATATTTGCGTGACCTCGGGCACAGCTTTGCGTGCCTCGGATGCACATCCGCGACCAAATCGCGCGCGGCGCATCTTTTCGGCGCTCCAGAAACGCGTTACGCTCCCCCTCATGGACTTGTTGCGCCACAAGAAGATGGCTGCGGGACGCGGCTTTCTCGACGACCAGTTCCTGATTGCCATGCCCGGCATGAAGGACGACCGCTTCACGCGCTCCGTCATCTATATTTGCGCGCACAGCGACGAAGGCGCGATGGGCCTGGTCATCAACCAGACACAGCAGATGCTGTTTCCGGATCTGCTCGTGCAGCTCGGCATCATGAACGAACAGGAGGCGATCCGCTTGCCCGCGCAGGCCCGCGACTTCGTCGTCCGCAACGGCGGACCGGTGGACCGCAGCCGCGGCTTCGTCCTGCATTCGGGCGACTACCGCGTGGAATCGTCGCTGGCCGTCTCCGACGACATTTGCCTCACCGCGACCGTCGACATATTGCGCGCCATTTCGTCGGGCCGCGGGCCTCGGCACGCGCTGATGGCGCTCGGCTATTCGGGCTGGGGCGCCGGTCAGCTGGAAAGCGAAATCGCCGAGAACGGTTGGCTGACCTGCCCGGCAAATGCGGGGCTTCTGTTCGATACCGACATCGAGCGCAAATACGACCGGATACTCGCTTCGATCGGTATCGACCTTGCGCATCTCAGCCTGGCCGCCGGTCACGCCTAATGCATGTCGCGCAAAAGTGTGTAGCGGTTTTGCGATAGCGACATGCATAAAACGACAACCCAACGCGCGTCGCGTGAGGCCGATCAACGCGACGCGCTTTAGAGGTGAAAACCCGATACCTGGCTGGTTACCGCCGCATTGCCATCGCCCGCCGTTTGCCCAGATCGTAGACGAGATTCTCGAAACCCGACGTCCAGGACAGGTCAGCCTGTTTCACGCGCGTTTCGACATCGCTGTATTTGCCGATGCGGGCTTCCAGGAAGGAGCGCAGGCGCTGGTGAAACTGGCCGACGGTGAGCTGTTTTCCCTCGGCCTTGAAGATCGCAATATTGAAGCGTGCCGCCTTGGGGAAGATTGTGCTGGCCGTGGCATTGGGCTTCTCATCGGCATTCGACAGGAGCGCTGCTGCCCCGTTGGTGCCAAGGAAATGGGGGAGGTAGAGATCCCTTTCATCCATGGCCTTCTCAAGACGAGCTTCGATGCGCTGCTTGGCCGCAAGAAGGTTCTTGGCCGCAAGTGCCGCCGACAGATAGGGATCGCGCCTGAATTCAAGGATGCGCTGTTCTTCGGCCTTGTCCTCGACGAAATGGTATTCGCGTTTGCCCTCGGGGCGGGTCCGGATCAGTTCCGCTTCGTCGCCCAAGCCGAATTCTGCACCGTACCTCTTCACCGCCTCGAGCCATGTCTGGTCGAGGAATTGCATAAGACCAAGCGCCGACCCTTTAGACGGGCGATTGTTGATGTCGAAGGAGGATTCCTTCTCGGCGATCGCAAAAAGCGTATCGGCAGGAAATTGGGTGTCCTTGGCTGCACGAAGGATTTCGCTGGCGATGTGCTGCGACACCTTGTACTCGCCGAACTCGTGCATCGACATGCCGATGACGATCTGTTCCGCGCCTTCGGAAAGGATGGAGACGGTGCCCTTCAATGCCTCGGCCAGTGTGCGTTCTCCCTCGCGTCCAGAGGTCGATATGGTGTCTGGATCGATGATGTCGAACTCGGGCGCGGCCGAGGGGAAACTCAGAGCCGAGAACGGAACAGCAGTGGCAACCGCGGCTTCGGTCACGCCGTTGACCAGGACTCCCGAATAGACCGGCCATGGCATGGCTGCCACTGTCGCCGCCAGGCCAAGCCCCGCGATCCTTTTCGACAAAGGCCGTCCGCCCGAAAGGACGAAGGCTCCGCAAGCAAAGAATTCAAATGTTCTTTGGAGTGACGCCAGGTCCCCCTCCGTTCCTTGTCTAGCCGCCCAGATACTTTGGGGCAGGTCTATTTCCAACGTTGAACCGTCAACGTCGAAAAAGACAAGAAGAACGGTCAGTGCTTCATTCAACTAGTCATGGATAATGGCGGCACAATGGCCACAGTGCGGCAAAATAATTCGAAATGTAAAACAAGATGGTTTTTATCGAGGGCTGCGTAGCCGATGCGTTGCTTGTGAAGCCTCTCGATTGCGAGCAGTAATTTCCCTGAGGTGGTCTGCCCTCGACCGCAGCGGGGCAATCCTTTCGGTTCTCGAACGGCGAATGTGAATGAGCAGCCATTCTCCGCACAATACACGATCGAACCAGTTCTCCGCTGGTGAGAGATCAT
Organism: Mesorhizobium sp. WSM4845; assembly: GCF_055811455.1. Taxonomy (NCBI): domain Bacteria; kingdom Pseudomonadati; phylum Pseudomonadota; class Alphaproteobacteria; order Hyphomicrobiales; family Phyllobacteriaceae; genus Mesorhizobium; species Mesorhizobium sp. WSM4845. The sequence continues at coordinate 306,807 of NZ_JBVVQA010000001.1, read as the reverse complement.
TTAGCCTTTGGCTGTCGCCAGATTGGTGCTGAGCTCGAAGGCCAGTCCCGTCCCGATGGTGTATGGCTGCAGCACGGGCGCACTCTCGCTCACGATCGCCTCCACGACGCGCTTGCGTTCCTGATCACCCAATTCCTTGGCTAAGGAACTCATCCCGACCAGCGCCATCGTATTCAAATGCAGGAAAGGTACGCCTTCCCCGAAATGGATGGTGCGCGAAACAATCCACGATCGGACCTCGTGGAAGCCGGCGTCTCGCAGCAGCGCCTCGAGTGGAGCCGCTTCCCCGAAGCTGTACCGTTGATCGGCGATGGCGCCCAAATGGCGCTCCGCGACGCGGCGCAGGTCGCGAAAGAACGGGATTTCGTCGTCCGGGCGCCACGTGGCGATCGCTAGCCTGCCGCCCTTCGTCAGCGCGCGACGCATCTGCGCCGCCGCCGCGGGTTTGTCAGGAAAGAACTGCAGTCCTTGCTGGCAGACGACCACGTCGAAGGTCTCACCACTACGCAGAGGTAACTCGCCGGCATTGCCCTGGCGCCAGTCGACGGCTGGTTCTACAGCCCGCGCCACGGCAAGCATGTCCGCGCTGACGTCGACACCGACGATAAACCCGGCTCCACCGAGCCGCTCTCTTGCAACGCGCGCCACTATTCCTGTTCCACAAGCGATATCGAGTACGCGATCGCCCGAAGACAATTCCAACTCGTCAAGAGCCATCTCGGCCCATGGACGGAAGAGAGGGCCGACGAGCCACCGCTCGTACATCTCCGGGAAACTTACCTGGTTCATTGCGTAGCTGGGCAAGGTCATGATCGTCCTCCCTCAAATTTCCATCCGACCATTGTGACCCTTCACCCGCGCTAGATCCAACGGGACCCATCGCACCTGAACAATCTATGCGGCTTTCGGGCAGTCAGGCTCGCATAGGCGAAGCGGCCGAAGAATGAGGGTCCGCGCCTGGCGTTTCGAGGATCCGCAAGGCGCGACCAGGCTCGGCAACGTGGCCCTGACTTCAGGCGTTGCTTTCAGCCGTTTTCAACCGTCTGTAGCGAGCAGGGCGCATGTCTATGGCAGATATACTCCACCGGCACCAGCAGGTGCTCGCAAGGCGCGTCGGGCCACATCTGGCGCCATAGAATGACGTTCTGCATCGACGAGAAGCGAAAACCTTCGGCGGGCTTTGGACCAGCAGCCAGAGCGCTCCGTCGTGATGGCAACACTCTTCGCATCACGCGGCTTCGCCGCGTGCAAGGGCCGCCGCCTGCTCCAGACTCACGCCCTTGACCAGGGGGTCAGCGTGCCGATGCACTAGGCGCCATTCCGCCTCTTCGCGGCGATAGACCAAGGTAACCCGCAGCGGCCAATCCTGGGCTGGCAGACCGCCGACCTCGACGTGCGGGCGTTCAATGATCGCGAGGACCACCATGTCGGCGGAACCATAGGCTTGAAGAAGTTCGTGCTTGAAGGTGCCGTTCTTGAAAAAGCGGCCCATCGCCTCGATCCGCTCCGCAGTCAGTTCAGAAGCCCGCGTGGGCTTTCCGCCGAATGGAGACATCAGCAGGAAGTCCCCGGTATGTGGGATCACCTCGTAGTACTTCGTTATCTCCCCGCGCATCAGCGCCGAATTTGCTTCCGCAGAAAGCTCGACGAGATCGACAACCGTCTGGTCCATGGCAGGCTCCGCAAGAGCCTGTGCCGAGGCGTTCGTTAATCTTGCAGTTTCTGACAATGCCACGCCAGCGCTTGCTGCGGCGAGAAGGGAACGTCGTGATACTGGCATGCGGGTGCTCCTGCATCTGTTTCCGATGCGAAGCGCGCCTTGCGCTGCTCCGCTTGCTCAGGAGATCGCACTTCGATGATGCTGAATCCAGTGATACCATTTCATCGATATGCTGAACAGAATTGACCTAGCCCGCGCAGACCTCAACCTCCTCTGACGCACTCTCAAATCAGCATAGCTCAAGCCTCAGCAATAAGCACCTAGCCTGGCCAATCGAACGTCTGGGCAGCTCGGACCATTGCCGCCGTCGCCGGGCTATAGGGCCGGCCCGGAATGCTAGCCAGGGATACCGTGCGTGCCACCGCGGGTTCGATCAGCGGACGCTGCAAAAGTTCAGGCGATGTCACCGAATATTCAGGCATGAAGGCGAAGCCGATCCGCGCCAGCACCATTGATTGGATCCAATCCTCGCGCTCGGAACGAAAGCGGGCATAAAGGCTGACGTTTCTTTCCCGGCACGCACCCATTACCAGGTCCCGCATTTCGCAGGACAGACGATCGACATAGGGTTCTTGAGAGAGATCGACCAACTTGATTGCATTGAGGCTCGCAAGCCGATGATCCGGCGCGAATACGACGACGTAACGCTCACTGTAGAGATCATGGACGCGGAACGCCGCTCCCAATCCCTCCAGCGGATTGAGAACGGCAACATCGAGATCGCCTTGCTCGAGCCTGTTTTTCAGTTCCTGGACGCTCGCCTCGCTAACTTCAAGCTCGACGCCATGATAGTCGCGCTGGAACTTTGCGAGGAACCGGGCGAGTTTCACATGGCCGATGGTCGACATGACGCCGAGGTGGATCGGCACCTGGTTGAGCAGCCTGAAATTGTCGGCAAGCGTTCTGGTTGCATGGGCCTCCTGCATGATCTGCTGAAGATGCGGCAGAATGGAGCGCCCGAACTCACTCAGGAGGACGCGCCTTCCTTCGCGGTGGAACAAGGGCGCGCCAAGCTCATCCTCGAGAGTCTTGACCGCTTTGGTGAGCGCCGGCTGAGACACGTTGCAATCAGTGGCGGCCTTGGTGAAGTTCAGCATCTTCGCGGCGGCAAGCACGTAGCGGACCTGAAACATCTCCATGGCGAGCCCTCCCGAGGCGGTTCCACGAAACGACATTGTAATCCTTTCATCGATAACTGTCGGCTATCGATTGATAGAAAAAATGTCGTTCTCTTTCGCCCGCCGCTGCATTCAACTCTTGGGGTCACTGTTCACAGGAGGAGAAGGAAATGACTGTCTACATGGTGGAACGCGATCTCAAGGGCATCAGCATGGAAGCGCTGGGAGATGCGCAGAAGGCGGCGATCAGCAAAGCCGCCGAGATGGCCTCTAACGGCACCGACATCAGCTACCTGCGCTCGACCTTCGCACCGGAGGACGGGCGCTGCATGTGCCTGTTTGACGCTGCCTCCGATGTCGACGTGAAGCGTCTAAACGACGAGGCGGGGCTGCCCTATCACAGAATCGTGCCGGCGCTCGATCTTACCCCATAGGGCCGGCGCGACCGGGCTCGTGATGACTGTCCGGGCGGTGTTCTTGCGGAGTTATGCAGCGCGCCAGTTTGAATCTTTGGAACGACGGAAGGGCCAAGTCGTTCGTGCTGCATCCGCCAGCCACACGCGTTGCCAGGAGAGTCGGAGCATGTTTGGCAATTCGGGCACCCTTCCTCTGCCTCGCCTGCTTGAGCGTCGTGTGGACACCCTTGCGCAGTCGTTCATGCGCCAGCGGCTCGGATCGCAGATGGACTTCTCGACCCCGCAGGGCGAGCCGGCGCTGTTGCCGCCCAGCGCGGTGTCGTGGCGTATTTTCAAGAACCCGGTTGCGCTTTTCATCGGCGGGGTTACGGCGGTGCTGCTCGAATTGGCAGAGCCGCGGGTTCGCGACGCCATTTGGCAGCACAGCACATTCCGCTCCGACGCGCTCCGACGATTACGGCGCACGGGCCTCGCCGCCTTGGTCACGGTCTACGGTCCCCGGACCAAGGCCAAGGCCATGATTGAAGGTGTGGTCAGGATGCATGGGCGCGTTTCAGGCCGAACCAGCGAAGGTGAGCCATACCACGCCACCGACCCGGAGTTGCTGGACTGGGTGCAAGCGACGGCCGGGTTTGGCTTCATGGAGGCCTATCACGTCTATGTGCATCGACTGCGTTTTTTCGAACGGGATGCGATGTTTGCCGAGGCTCGCCCCGTCGCGCTTCTCTATGGTGCGGTTGACGCGCCCACGTCGCAGGCCGAGCTTTACGCGCTGTTCGACGTGATGAGGCAAAGACTCGTCGCATCGCCGATCGTCCTGGAATTCCTGCAGATCATGGAAGACGTTCCCGTCTTGCCGGGAGTGGCTCAACCGCTTCAGCGGCCATTCCTGAAGGCGGCTGTCGAGATCCTGCCCCGCTGGGTCCGCAAGCGGTTGGCACTCGGCGACCACTGGACGTTGAAGCCGTGGGAGCGTGCTTTTGTGAAGACGACGGCTGCAATCTGCGAGCGCATCGTGCTTCCTTCATCTCCGGCCGTCCAGTCGTGCCGTCGCCTCGGTCTCCCCGAGAACTATCTCTATCGCCGACAGAAGGCACCTAGACACGAGCAGCACGGTCGCGATCATGCGGGATTTGATGCCCGCATAAGGGAAAGCGACGGGTTAAAAGTGCGGCAATGGCCGCCCTAAGGGCGCGTATCTCGTGTTGGGGAATGTCCAGCGAAGGGCCCGAAAGCGACGATCAGCGGAGCCGGAACTTCCTATCATTTCGACCTGGCAGGCTGTCGGACATGCTCCGCTGGTAGCCGCCCAGCAAGTTCCCTCGCGATCCTGTTCAGGGCGTCGCGAGGCCGGTCCCGCGACGGGCCGCATCGACGCTCCACGCGCCGCCTCCCGCGAAAAAGAAGTACAGGAAAATGAAGCAGTAGAGGATCGACGAGTCGCCCTCGTTGACAACCGGAAAGAAGTTTTGCGGCGCATGCGCCATTAAATAGGCGACCGCCATGTTGCCGGACAGAATGAGCGCGACGGGCCGGGTGAAGAGTCCGAGGGCAAGCAGCGCGCCTCCGATCAGCTCGATCAATGCCTGGATCACAATAAGCCCCGACAGTTGCATCGGCTCGGGAGCGGGCGGAAAATTGAAGAGCTTTTGAGTTCCGTGCTCCAGAAACAGCAGCGCTGACATGATCCTCACGACGCTTAACCACACCGGAGCCCAGGCAGAAATCTTGTCGAAATTCATCAGTTGGGCCTCCATCATGACCCGGTGATTCCGGGCAGCAGGCTGAATTATCAGCGGGTCAGCTCTTCGCACCGATTTCGCGAAGTCGGTATGATGCACAGCGCGAGCCGTAAACCAATACTCCCAGTTCACAGTCGCGTGACCGCCGGTCGTACTTTTGATGGAGTGCCGAGCCGCGGGAGCTGAGACCTTGCCGATGCGCTCCAGCGGGTGCCAATCGCCAGGCTCATGCCGCCCAAAAAGGGCAGCGGTTTTGGGACAACGACATGAACAAGATCAAGCCCGGGTCAGCGGATACTGTTCCTTCAGCGTCCTCAGCACCTGATCGCCGGGCATCGGCGCGCCGAACATGAAGCTCTGCACATATTCGCAGCCCATCTGGCGCAGCTCGAGCGCATCGCTTTCGTCCGAAATGCCCTCGGCCACGACCGAAAGGCCGAGTTCATGCGCCATGTTGACCATCGATTTGAGCAGCACCGCGCGCTTCGGTGTGGTGTCGTCGACAAAGCTCTTGTCGATCTTGATCGTGTCGAAGGGAAAGCGCGTCAGATAGGCCAGCGATGAGTAGCCGGTGCCGAAATCGTCCAGCGACAGGCCGATGCCAAGCTTCTTCAGCTTGTTCAGCACATGGGCTGTCTGCTCGGGATTGTCCATCACCAGCGATTCGGTGAGCTCGAGCCGGAAACAGCGCGGCTTCAGATTGGCCCGCGCGATCACCGACCGGACGTCGCTGACCAGATCGCGGCGGATGAGCTGTCGGCTGGACAGGTTGACCGAAACCGACAGCGGCGCGTCGCCGATCTGCTTTTGCCATCCCGCCAGATCTTCGGCGGCCTGTTGCATGGCGAACAAGCCAAGCTGCACGATCAGGCCGCAGCTCTCGGCGACCGGGATGAAATCGCCTGGCGGGATCATGCCGCGACGCGGATGATCCCAGCGCAAAAGCGCCTCGAAGCCGGCAACACTGCCGTCTTCCAGCCGCACGATGGGCTGGTAGGCGAGTGTGAATTCGCGCCGTTCGATGGCGCGGCGCAGGTCGGACTCGAACTGCAGCCGGTCGGTGCCGACGGTCCGAAAGGCGGGTCGGAACGGTTCGATCCTGTCGCCGCCAAAACGCTTGGCCTGGTGCATGGCAAGCTCGGCGTCCTTGACCATGTCCTCGGCCGAACTCTGCGCCGAGGTCCAGGTGACCAGACCGATCGAGGCGGTCAGCACGATCTCGCGTTTGGCAAAGGTAATCGGATTGTTGATCGCATGCTTGATGGCATCGGCAACGGCTGCAATGCGGGCCGGGTCCTGCTCGGAAAGCAGCATCAGCGCGAACTGGTCGCCGGCAAAGCGCGACAGCGAATCCTTCGGCTTGAGCAGCCGGTGCAACCGGCGCGCAACAGTGAGCAGGATGGTATCGCCGGCCGAGATGCCGAGCCCGTCATTGACCTGCTTGAACCGGTCGATGTCGATGACGAAGACGGTGGGACGGACCTTCTCTTCGGTGCGCGCGATCGAGATGATCGCCTCCAGCCGGTTCATAAGCAATTCGCGGTTCGGCAGGCCGGTCAGATTGTCGTGCACGGCATCGTGCAACAGCCTCTCCTCGGACTTCTTCTGCTCCGTCACGTCGACCATGGTGCCGACGCAGCGGATGACCTCGCCGTCCGATCCGATCACCGGCCGGGCGCGCAGCGAAAACCAGTGATAGTGCCCGTCGGCGCCGCGCAGGCGGAAATTCTGCGACACCCGGCCGCGCCGGTGTTCGAGCACCACGTCGAGCGTCGTACGGAAGGTGTCGCGGTCGTCGGCATGGAGTACCGGCAGCCAGTTGCGGGCAGCGCCGCCCAGGCTGTCGGGCGCAAGGCCAAGCTGGATGCTGACATCCGGCTTGGTGACGACGCGGTCGCGCATCACGTCCCAGTCCCACACCGTGTCGCCCGATCCGGCCACGGCCAGCGCCTGCCGTTCGAGATCGGAGAAAAGGCCCTGATGCAGCGCACCGCCGGCAAAGGCGTGCTGCATGACGGTGAAGCCGATGAGCAGGATGATGAGGATCAGCCCGCCGCCCAGTGCCGGCTGGGCGATGTCGTTGTCGAGCATGCCGGTGATCGCCATCCACGACCCGCATAGCCACAACAGGACCATGACCCAACTGGGCACCAGCATGATGGCACGGTCGTAGCCGCGTATGCCGAGGAAGATGATCAGGCCGAGGCCGGTCAGCGCGGTGGCGGCGAAGGACAGCCTGGCGATGCCGGCGGCGACCGCCGGGTCGACGATTGCAACGCCGGCGATCAGCAGCAGCCCCAGAATCCAGACCAGAGCGCCGTAGCTGAAATGGCCGTGCCATCGGTTAAGGTTGAGATAGGCGAACAGGAACACCACGAAGGTCGCTGCAAGCGCCACCTCCGTTCCGGCCCGCCACATCTGCTCGTTGCCGGGCGATATTTCCAGGACCTTGTTGAGAAAGCCGAAATCGATGCAGATATAGGCGAGCACCGCCCAGGCGAGCGCTGCGGTTGCCGGGAACATCGAGGTCCCCTTGACGACGAAAAGGATGGTCAGGAACAGCGCCAGGAGGCCGGCGATGCCGATGACGATGCCGCGAAACAGCGTGTAGGAATTGACCGAATCCTTGTAGGATTCCGGCTCCCAAAGATAGACCTGCGGCAGTTTGGGCGACGCCAGTTCGGCAATGAACGTGATCACCGTTCCGGGGTTCAGCGTCACCCGGAACACATCAGCGTCGGGGCTGCTCTGGCGGTCAAGCGCGAAGCCCTCGCTGGGCGTGATCGCGGCAATGCGGGTCGAGCCGAGATCCGGCCAGAAGATACCGGAATTCACCAGCCGGAAATGCGGTGCGACGATCAGCCTGTCGAGCTGCTGGTCGGTGGTGTTGGCAAGCGCGAACACCGCCCAGTCGCCGGTCGAGCGCGCATCATTGGCCTCGACCTCGATGCGCCGCACGATGCCGTCCGGTCCCGGAGCAGTCGACACCTGAAAATTCTCGCCCTGGTTGCGGTAGATTTCGACGGCGCCCGAAAGGTCGAGCGCCACATCGTCGCGGGCAATCTTGATCGGTTCGACGGCGAAGGCCGAAGACGCCGCGCAGAGCACGACGATTGCCGTCAGCACAAAGGCGAACAACGACCCGATTCGCAGGAAATTCGTCAAAATCAGTCCTTCGTTTCCGCGCCCGGCGGATCGTCCTCGATCCGGGCGTAGAGGTAGTGGTCCTGCCAGATGCCGTTGATCCTGAGATAGGATCGGAGAAGTCCTTCGCGCCGGAATCCGGCTTTTTCAAGCACGCGGATCGACCGGGCGTTGTCGGGAATACAGGCAGCTTCGATCCGGTGCAACCTCAGCGTATCGAAGGCGAAGCGCGTCACCACCTTGACCGCGTCGGTCATCAGGCCACGGCCGCTGTAGCGCTCGCCGATCCAGTAGCCGATATGGCCGCTTTGCGCGACGCCGTGGCGGATATTGCCGAGGGTGATTCCACCGACAAGCTTGCCGTTGCCTTTGTCGAAGATGAAGAAGGCTATGGCCGTTCCCTGCGCATAGTCTTCGCGATAGCGGCTGAGGCGATGCCGCCAGGCCGTGCGGTCGAGCTCGTCGGGGTTCCAGCGCGGCTCCCACGGCTCCAGGAAGGCGCGGCTTTCCCCGCGCAGCACCGACCATTCACGATAGTCGTTGGTCAGCGGCACGCGCAGCGTGACCCGGTCACCCTTCAGTGCCGGCAGGTCACGGCGAAAGAAAGGGAGCGCGAACATGACGCTTTGATGGACTTAGCCGGCGAGCTTTCGGGCCGTGGTCTGCGTGCCCGAAAGCGACTCGAGGACCGCCTCATAGGGAGCGAGCGTGCCCACCGGTCCGACCGCAGTCAGCGTCGGCTTGGTCGAAAACAGCCGTGACGACAGGTCCGTCAACCGCTCGACCGTCAACGCCGACAGCCGTTCCATCAGCTCTTCCTTGGCGATCGGCCGGCCGAACAGAAGCATTTGCCGGGCGATCTGCGAGGCGCGGCTGGCTGGGCTTTCGGCAGACATGATCAGGCCTGCACGGTACTGGGCGCGTGCCCGGTCGAGTTCCTCCTGCAGGATGTTCTCGCCGACCTTCTGCAACTCGCCGATGACCACCGGCACCAATTCGGCGATGTCGCTCTGCCCGGTCGCGGCATGGACGCCGAATATGCCGGTATCGGAAAAACCCCAGTGGAAGGCATAGACCGAATAGCACAGCCCGCGCTTTTCGCGGACCTCCTGGAAAAGACGCGACGACATGCCGCCGCCAAGGATCATCGACAGGACCTGCGAGGCGTAGAAGTCGCGTACATGATAGGCGCGGCCCTCGAACCCCAGTACGATCTGGGCGTCCATCAGGTCGCGGTCCTCGCGGAAATCGCCGCCGACATATTGCGCATATTGCGGCATGGTGTTGTCGGACTTGCTGCGGAAACCGCCGAGATGCTTCTCGACCTCGCGCACGAAGTTGTCGTGCTTGATGTCGCCGGCGGCAACGATCACCATGCGCTCGGCGCCATATTGCCGTTCGATGAATTTGTGCAATTGTTTCGAGGTGAAGGATTTGACGGTTTCCGGCGTGCCGAGGATGGAGCGGCCGATCGTCTGGTGGCGGAAGGCCGTCTCGGTGAAGTGGTCGAAGACGACGTCGTCGGGCGTATCGTGTGCGGCGCCGATCTCCTGCAGGATCACATGCTGCTCGCGCTCCAGCTCCTGCGGGTCGAACTCGGATTCCTGCAGGATGTCGGACAGGATATCGACGGCCAGGGGCACGTCGTCGCTCAGCACCCTGGCATAATAGGAGGTGGTCTCGACACTGGTGGCGGCATTGATCTCGCCGCCGACATCCTCGATTTCGGAGGCGATCTCGAAGGCGCTGCGCCTTCTGGTTCCCTTGAACGCCATGTGTTCAAGCAGGTGGGCCATTCCGTGCTCTTCGCCACGCTCATTGCGGGCGCCTGATTTGATCCAGACGCCAAGAGCGACGGATTCGAGGCTTGGAAGGGTTTCGGTGGCGACTGTCAGGCCGTTCGACAGACGGCTTACCTCAACACCCATATAGCTGGTACTCCCTAATTTGCCGCCCGCGTGTGGCGGCTAACATAATCTTCCACCATTTTCAGGTCGGATGGAAGTACCGTGTATTTTTCCTCTGAAGTCATCAACCCGCCTAGCCATGCGGGCAGGGCAGGCGACACGCCGCTGGACGCTTCGACGGCGGCGGGGAACTTTGCCGGATGGGCGGTGCCCAGCACCACCATCGGCACGGCATTGGTGGCTTTTGCAACCGCAACGTGCATGGCCGCGGCCGTGTGCGGGTCGAGCAGATAGTTGCTGGCTGCGAGCGTCGAGCGGATCGTGGCGGCGACTTCGTCCATGGTCGAACGGCCGGCGTCGAATTCGGAGCGGATCCTGGCGATCTCGCCGGCTTCGATGGTGAAGGCGCCGGACTGCTTGAGGCCGCTCATGTAGCGCCGCACGGTAGAGGCGTCGCGGCCGGCCGCCTCGAACAGCAAGCGCTCGAAATTCGAAGAGACCTGGATGTCCATCGACGGCGACGTGGTCGAAAAGACGCCTTTCGTGCGGTACTCGCCGCTCGACAGCGTGTGCGCCAGAATGTCGTTGTCGTTGGTTGCAATGATCAGCCGCTCGATCGGCAGCCCCATCTTCTTGGCGGCGTAGCCGGCGAAGATGTCGCCGAAATTGCCGGTCGGCACCGTGAACGAAATCGGCCGGTCGGGCGCGCCGAGCGACAGCGCCGATGAGAAGTAGTAGACGATCTGGGCCATGATGCGGGCCCAGTTGATCGAATTGACGCCGGACAGCGATACCCGGTCGCGAAAACCGTGATCGTTGAACATGTCCTTCACCAGGCCCTGACAATCGTCGAAATTGCCGTCGACCGCCAGCGCATGAACATTTGCGGCGATGGACGTCGTCATCTGCCGCTGCTGCACCGGCGAGACCCGGCCGTGCGGGAAAAGAACGAAGATGTCGGTGCGGTTGCGCCCGGCGAAGGCATCGATGGCAGCCCCGCCGGTATCGCCGGAGGTGGCGCCGACAATGCTGGCGCGCTGGTCGCGTTCGGCAAGCACATGGTCCATCAGCCGGGCGAGAAGCTGCATGGCGACGTCCTTGAAGGCAAGCGTCGGGCCATGGAAGAGTTCCAGAACGAACATGTTCGAGCCGGTCTGCACCAGCGGGCAGACCGCCTCGTGACGGAACGTCGCATAGGCTTCGCGCACCAGGCGTTCGAACACCGGCATCGCGATCTCGCCGCCGAGAAACGGCGACAGCACGCGGATGGCGAGGTCGGGATAGGCAAGGCCGCGCATCGCGCGGATCTCAGCTGCCGAAAACTGCGGCCAGGTTTCAGGGACATAAAGTCCGCCATCGCGCGCCAAACCCGCCAGCACAGCGTCGGAAAATCCAAGCACGGGCGCTTCCCCGCGGGTACTCACATAGCGCATCGTCATGTTCCATTGCTGCCGGGCGGTATTGTCCGCGGCAAAGTGGTTAATTTCCGTACTTGCTCAGTCGCATTTTTGCCGCGCGGTTGATATACGTCACCCGCTTTGCGAGAGGGAAGTGCAGTTCATGGCGTTACATACATTTATCGGTCGTTTTGTCGCGGGTCTGGCGCTCGCCGGCTTTATGCTTACCGCCGCCGGCTGCCAATCAGGCGGCAGCAGCATGCTGGGCTTCGGAAAGAAGGACACGACACCGCCACCACCGCCGGACCCCAAGGTTCTCGCCAGCCAATTGCTGGCCTATTGTCCGAAAGTGACGCTGCGCGACGGCACCGCCTTCTTCAACACCTATGCCAAGGGCAGTCAAAAGCCCAAGAAAAAAGCCGCCACCCTGGATGCAGAAACTGCCGCGCTTGACGCGAGCAGCGGCCAGCAGGATGATTCCGCCAAGATCGTCTATCAGGCCTCGATCACCGATGTGACCCGCGACTGCATCCGCGCCAACGGCTCGCTGACGATGAAGATCGCCGTCGCCGGCAAGGTCGTTCCGGGACCGATGTTCAGCCCTGGCACCATCACCATGCCGATTCGTATCGCTGTGATGCATGGCAAGGAGGTCCTTTACTCGCAGCTTCACCAACATCAGGTCCAGGTTACCAATCCCTCGAGTGCCACCCAGTTCGTCTTCACCGATTCGAACGTTGTCGTTCCCGAGCCCACCGCGCGGGACTATCAGGTGTTCGCCGGCTATGATGAAGGCCCGCCGAAGAAGACCGACAAGAAGGTTGCCGCGGCCGAATAGCCGCGGCTTTGGATCTGCGCGTCCTGGACGCCTGCTTCACGCATCCGCCGACCACTCCGACAGGGCGGAGATCACGCTTTTCAGTTCCGCCCAGCGGCGGATGACCGTTTCGGCGCCGGCCTCGGTCAGCGCGTCGGCATGCCCGGGATAGCTGTGCGCCGCTCCGGTGAAGCCGATCACACGCATGCCGGCTGTCCTGGCGCCGGTCACGCCATGCACGGAATCCTCGATGACGAAGGTGTTCGCCGGATCGGCCTGGAGCGTTGCCGCGGCAAAGAGAAACACGTCGGGCGCCGGCTTGGATTTCCCGCTTGGTGTTTCCAGCGAGGAAAAAATCCGGCCGCTGAAAAACGGCAGCAGATGCACCTTCTCCAGCATGAATTCGATCCGCTCGGTGCGCGAATTCGAGCAGATGCAGCGCGGCGCCGTCACCGCGGCGACCGCCTCGTGCACCCCGTCGACGGCGCGCACGTCGCTGCGCAGGCGGCGGTCGACCAGGTCTTCGGCGCGATCGATCAGCGAGGCCTGGAACGGGACGCGGGATTTTTCCTCGACCCGCATCATGATGTCCTTGAAGGTCAGCCCGGCATAGGTCTCGGAAATCTCCTCGGCCGATATCTCGTAGCCGGCCGACGTCAACAGCTCGGCTTCGATGCGCGCGGCGATGATCTCGGAATCGACGAGCACGCCGTCGCAATCGAAGATGACAAGGTCTGGCTGGGGCATAGCGATCCGAAAAGCGGGAGGGAGGAGGCTGGGACGGTTCAGGCGGCGCGGCATACACCAACAGGCCGATCTTCGCAAATTACCCGGGGTCCGCACCCCAGGTCTTCACCGAATATTTACGCTGATCGGTAACCATAACAGGGAGTAAACAGTAACGCGTGCTTTGGGTGTAACAATGTCTGCCGTGCGTCTTCTCGACGAGCTTTCCCATGCTCCCCAGCAATCCGAATGGCTCGATACGATCCTGAAGGGCGATTGCGTCGCCGCGCTCGACCGGCTGCCCGAAAAATCCATCGACGTGATCTTTGCCGATCCGCCCTACAATCTGCAGCTCGACGGCGATCTGCACCGGCCCGACCAGTCCAAGGTCGATGCCGTCGATGACGACTGGGACCAGTTCGCAAGTTTTGAGGTCTACGACGCCTTCACCCGGGCCTGGCTGCTGGCGGCGCGCCGCGTGTTGAAGCCCAACGGCACCATCTGGGTCATTGGCTCCTACCACAACATTTTCAGGGTCGGCGCCAAGATGCAGGATCTGGGGTACTGGATCCTCAATGATGTCGTCTGGCGCAAGACCAATCCGATGCCGAATTTCCGCGGCCGCCGCTTCCAGAACGCCCATGAGACGATGATCTGGGCCTCGCGCGATCAGAAGGGGAAGGGTTACACCTTCAACTACGAAGCGCTGAAGGCGTCGAACGACGACATCCAGATGCGGTCCGACTGGCTGTTTCCGATCTGCACCGGCGCTGAGCGCCTCAAGAACGAAAACGGCGACAAGCTGCATCCGACGCAGAAGCCCGAAGCGCTGCTCGCCCGCATCATGATGGCCTCGACGAAGCCCGGCGATATCGTGCTCGATCCCTTCTTCGGCTCCGGCACCACCGGCGCGGTGGCCAAGCGCCTCGGCCGCCATTTCGTCGGCATCGAGCGCGAGCAGGCCTATATCGACGCCGCCAACGAGCGCATCGATGCAGTCCGGCCGCTGGACGGCGCTGCTCTTACCGTGCTTACCGGCAAGCGCGCCGAGCCGCGCGTCGCTTTCGTCAGCCTCATCGACACCGGGCTGATGCTGCCGGGCGCCACGCTCTACGACGCCAAGAAGCGCTGGGCGGCCAGGGTGCGCGCCGACGGCACTGTGGCGGTCGGCGGCAGCGCCGGATCGATCCACAAGATCGGCGCGGAAGTGCAGGGGCTGGATGCCTGCAACGGCTGGACCTTCTGGCACTATGAGCGCAGCGGCGGCCTGACCCCGATCGACGAGCTTCGCCGCATCGCCCGCCTCGGCATGGAGCGGGCAGGGGCCTGACGATAACCGCTACAGAGGTCTCGTTGCACATCGTTCTCATGCGGCGCGCAGGCCGAGGTAACGAACCATCGGGTCGAAGTCTCGGTCATCATGCAACAGCGCGTGTCCGCCCAGGATGCAGAATGTGCCGATAATCATATCGACTGTCCTGCGGATGGTGATGCCCCGCGGAGCAACGCGACTTCGCGACGGAGTGGCGGAGCTAACCGAAGCGAATCGTACCCGGAACGGGTCTTCGGCTTACGCGTTGCAACGTGGTGACGGCAGGCGTGCATCACGACGCGCTGTTGGGTTCCCATCCAATTGTTGCCGCGATCGGACATGCGAAGCGCGCCGCAGTCATCGAAGAAAACGCCCATACATTCGTCATGTCCGCGGCGATGGGAGTGCTGGCACGACGTCAATCCAGAGGAAAGTAGATGAGTGCGTTCTCTCTTTCATCGGACGGGAAACTTGCGATAACGGCGAGCGAGACGTCGTCCAAAAATGATTTCGACTATTTGGTGGGCAACTGGAACATCAGGAATCGTACGTTGAAGGAACCACTGGCCGGCGGCGACGAGTGGGAAGAATTCGACGCGACCCAGGAGTTCCGCCAAATCCTAGTGGGTTTGGGCAACTTCGACATTTTTCATACGGAGTTGGGAGGAAAGCCGTTCGAGGGCCTCACCGTGCGATTGTTCGATCCAAAGACGCGTCTCTGGACGATCTACTGGGCCGACAGCAACGCGGGCAAACTCGACGACGGAAAGGTGGGCTCGTTCAATGGCGACGAAGGCGAATTCTTCGGCCGTGAGGTTGTGGCCGGCAAGGACGTTATCGTGAAATTCCACTGGGATAAGCGCAACCCGAAAACCCCAATTTACAGCCGTGCGTTCTCCGCTGATGCAGGCAGAACGTGGGAATGGAATTGGTACTCGAAGTTTTCACGACGGTGACTGACTGAGTTGGCCCAAACTAAATGCCGCTCCTTCGCGTGCAGCCAAGAGGAATCCTGAGCCGGACTCTTATGTCAGGTGGGTACCACTAGCGCGGGTAGCCGGTTCGGGTTTTCGGCGCCGCCGGAGGATCACGGTGAGCGATTCCCCAGGAAGAGTTATTGACCTTTGCCCACCGTTTCTCGAATGCTCGATTCTCTTATCCATCGGAGACCAGATCCATGAAAGCTCTTGCCTCGCCGTTTGTCGCCGCCCTCGTCATGGGTTTGTTGGCCTCTCCGGCGATTGCGCAGAACACCGGCGCCGAAAACCAGCTTGATGCGGTTATCAAGAACGGCAAGCTGCGCGTCTGTACGACCGGCGACTACAAGCCCTTCACCTTTCATGACAAGCCCGCGAACAACTACCAGGGCATCGATATCGATCTCGCAAAATCTCTGGCAAGCTCACTAGGGGTCGAGGCGGACTTCGTGGCGACTACCTGGAAAAAATTGCTTGCCGATTTTACGACCGGCAAGTGTGACATCGCGATGGGCGGTATTTCGGTGACCTTGGAACGCCAGAAGCAGGTGTTCTTCAGCGAGCCCTATCTCGTCAATGGCAAGGCACCGATTGCGCGCTGCGAGGACGAGGCAAAATTCCAATCGATTGCCGACATCAACAAGCCGGATGTGACTGTGATTGTTAATCCCGGCGGGACCAATGAGAAATTCGTGCGTGAAAAACTCAGTGACGCTAAAATTGAGATCTACCCGGACAACGTCACGATCTTCCGCCAAATCCTTGACGGCAAAGCCGATATCATGATCGCCGAATCGGTCGAAACCGAGTTGCAGGAGAAACTTCACCCCGGCCTTTGCGCGATCAACCCCGAGAAGCCGCTCCAATATGGGGAAATGGGTTATATGCTTCCTGAGGGTGCCGTTGTCTTCAAGGCCTATGTCGACCAATGGTTGCATCTTGCCAAGGCGACGGGTGAGTTCGATCGCATCTACGCTTCTCACGTCAAGTAGCGCCCGAGACGGATCCAATGGCAGCGCCGTGGACCGCGCGTCTCAGCGACTGCGGTCAGGCCCGTCACAGTGATCACACTCTGACCCCCAGGCGATCGAGGTCCGCCTCGAGTGTCTTTGCGTCGGTGAACAGCACCGACTGCCAGCCGGCCGCCTTGGCGCCGTCGACATTCTTCTGGCTGTCGTCGATAAACAGCGTGGCCGCGGGCTCGAGGCCGAACGCGGCGACGTGATGGTCGTAAATGCCGCGATCCGGCTTGATCATGCCGATCTCGCCCGAAATGGTCACACCGCGCGGGCGGTTGAGGAAGTCGAAACGCTGCCGGGCTTCGGCAAGCGTGTCGGACGCAAAATTGGTCAGCATGGTGACGTCGTGGCCGCTCTCGATCAGCTTGTCCATGAGCTGGACGCTGTCATCGTAAGCGTGCGGAACCATCTCGTGCCAGAGGCGGCGGAAGTTGCGGATGTTTTCGGCGTGGTCCGGGTATTCGGCGATCAGCAACGCCTCGGCCTCTTCCCAGGTGCGGCCGCGGTCCTGCTCAATGTTCCAGTCATGCGTGCAGACATTGTCGAAGAACCACTTTCTCTCCTCGGCATCCGGAATGATACGGCTGAACGGCAGGTTCGGATCGTAGTGGATCAGCACTCTGCCGATGTCGAAAACGATGTGGCGGATTTCGGTCATTCTTGTCCTCGTTCAACGCAGTTCAATGGGGGGCGATGTGGGCGATTCAATGTGCGCGCTGCTTCTTCGTCGCGCCCGGTATCGCTGCTTCGATTACCTTTTTCATGACGGTGGGCAGTGCTTCGCCGGAAATTTCGTCGGCCAGCGACCAGAAATGACCCGCTGGGGCGGCGCCATCGATCATCGCTTTGAAGACGTCGAGTTCGAGCGCGAAATGGGTGAAGACATGGCCAATCTTCCCGGCTGGCCGCCAGTTGCCGGGAAATGGCGCCGCCGCCGCTGTGGTGCCGCCGTCGATCCGCGCGGTCCAGCCGGTCGTCGGCATTGCTAGCAGGTAGCGAATGTTCCTTCCGCCTTTGCAGAACGCTAGGGACCGATCCGCAGCGGCTAGTTAGCGCGAGCCGCAACTTGTGTTTTGGAGGGTTCGACTGCGTGGCTCTTGCACAGACTGTGCGAAGACGCTCGTGCTGATTGCAAACCAACCATTCTGCGCTTCTAACCTCGGGCGATGACTCGAAACCGGAGTTCGAGATTTTTCCCGCCGTGAGCCTGACGTGGCACAGCCACGTTCAAGGCGGCCATGCTCCTGGTTTCGGTGTGTCGCGAAAATGGGCGCGCCGAACCGGCTTGTCCTTCCGCCAAGTCACGTTCGTCTCTACCTTGCTGCCTGGCAGCAAAGTTAAGCTGTCTGAGACCGGCAGCCTCCCTTCCCCTTCCCCTTCCCCTTCCCCTTCAGCTTCGAGGACTTTTCCGCTAGAGAGTTGATGACGTCTCGTAAACGCGCAACTTAGGCGAAGTGAAAGGGCCGACCTATCACGTCGGATTGAAAATGAGTGGCCCACAATTCCGGACCGTCCTAGCAGTCCATCCACATTGGAAGGGATCCCTGAAGTTATCATCTGTGGACGATCAAATAGAGCACGAAGGCGGAGGTCGTGGGATCTATAGTCTTTCGAGCGGGAAACTACTTGTGAATTGGAACGAGTATGGTCAAGAGATATTTGTAGAAATAGGAGGATTATTCGTCAATGAAACATTACTGCGTGATGCCTATCAAAAGTTAATTCAAGACAATGAAATCCCCGCGACAATATTTCAAACATGGAAATCAAAAATATCTATTCCAAATAGTTTTAAGATTTGGAGGGACACGTTCGCGCAACTCAACCCCTCCTTCGAAATGGTGTTGTGGGACGATGACGATAATCGCGAATTTATTAAGTCAGAATTCCCATGGTTTTATAAATTCTATATGAGATACCCGGGAGAAATATATCGCGCTGACGTCGTGCGATATTTCTTTCTATACAGATATGGGGGTATATATGCCGATCTCGACGTTGAATGTTTGCGATCACTCGACGGGTTGCGAAGGGAGGGCGACGTCATTCTCGGTCAAATGGGAACCGATCCTGATCATTCAATCCCCAACGCGATAATGGCGTCCAAACCGAAGGAAGAATTTTGGTTGCTGGTCATTTGGATAATGCTGCAGATCAAAGATATTCAACGTTCCCCCGAATATGTTACCGGTCCCGTGATACTGAAATCTGCGGTCGATCTGTATCAAGAAAAGAATACAATTCTTTCGAAAGCCGCTATTTCGACAATAGTTGCGAAGCTTCCATTTAATTTAAAACCACAACCACGTCGAACAAATATTTCTATACTGCCGACAAAGAGATTATACCCGCTAGATTGGTCAGATTCTGTTCACCAAATTATTAGACGTAGGGTATTGTCAGGAAGTTACCTATCAACAAACGAAAAAAATGAACTTTTCCCGGATGCATGGATGACCACGTACTGGTCGCATAGTTGGTAGCCCGGAATCGATAGGGCTGCTTGTTAGCACTACTTTGCCTTTTTCATAGACGGCTCCTTCGAACCTATACAGGCAGTGCGCACATCGCTTGGGCGGCAGAGCAGATTGTCAAGTTCTGCAAGAAATGGCGTGGCATTCTGCGGTGACGTTGGCGTGTCCGCCGCGCGGCCCGTGTTAGACTAGCTAGACCGAGGCGCGCAACGTACAATCGACAAGTCCACCCGGAAAATCCAACGTTTTACGGCCAGACCCTCGGCCAATCCCGGAAATCAAACCTAAATCATCAGACGCAGATTTATGAATAATACAAAAGAGCAATTTTCGAAGATCTATATAGAGCATGCGTGGGGCGGCACGTCAAAAAGCGGGCCGGGCTCAGACCCGGAGGTGCTGCAGACATATTCAGAATTGCTCGTCGATTATATAAAAAGGAAAGGTATCCGTTCGGTGGTGGACGTGGGGTGCGGTGATTGGGCATTGGGGAGAACACTTGACTGGACAGGCGTGGATTATACCGGTGTCGATATTGTACCGGAGCTTATTGAGAAGTTAAACGATGCCTATGGTTCAAGTAATGTTCGTTTCGCTTGTTTAGATTTATTGTCAGATCCGTTGCCAACCGCAGATTTGTGCGTGATCAAAGATGTTTTACAGCACCTCTCGAATGATTCGGTAAATGCGTTCCTGGCGAAGCTTCAGAAACAGTTTAAGGCTTCCCTAATAACAAACGATATCACTCACACGGGACAGGGCGGCTGGCGAGTTAGATGGAGAGCGTATGAAGGCAAAGCAAACAGCGATATCTCAAATGGCGGGTATCGTCCGTTGAGATTGACGGAAGAACCTTTTAATCTAAACGCGAAGCGTTTGGCGACCATTCCGCTGCAGTTCAAACGCGCGGTTTTTGGGCATCCAGGCACGGTGAAGGAGACAAAGGAGGTTTTGTTGTGGCTTTGTCGCAAGAGCGGCGGATGACCCAACATGAACCTGCGAGACTAGCAAGTCGATGACATCTCAGCCTGCAGAACTGACTTGGCTCAACCCGCCACCGCATCATGCTTTCGGCGACAACTCCGTGCACGTGCGGACCGGCAAGGAGACCGATTTCTGGCGCGAGACTTTTTATGACTTCTGGCGTGACAATGGCCACTTCCTCTACCGGCAGGTCGAGGGCGATTTCAGCGCCGAGGTCACCGTCAAGGGGGACTACTATGATCAGGCCGGTTTGATGGTCCGGCTGAGCGAGACGCATTAGGTCAAGGCCGGCATCGAGTTCACCGACGGGCTCGCCTATTTTTCCGTCGTCGTCACCAACGATGCCTCCGACTGGTCGTTGGTCAGCATCCCGGCCGGACCGGACGGCGTCAGGATCCGGCTGACCCGCCATGCCGAGACAATCCGTGTTCAGTATCTCGATGCCTCCGACCATCGCTGGAAGCCGGTGCGGCTCGCCTACTTCCCGCCCTCGAAAACAGTCGATGTCGGCATGATGTGCTGTTCGCCGCAACGTGAAGGTTTCGAAGTCACATTCGGCGATTTTTCAGTCGGCCCGGCGATCTCGAGGGAACTCCATGACTGACGCGTGCTGTCAGCGGATCGGAGCGCCGTTTTCACAGCAGTATCGTTCCGACAGCCGATTGCGGTCGAACAAGCTAGCGGGCATTCGCCTCACCCGGTCGAGCTTGAAATCGGCGGGAAGGCGGCCGCGGAAGGCGCGAAGCCGCTTCAGCAATTCCTCGCGCGCAGGTTTGCGCGCGACGCCGAATTGTCGGGCATCGGTGACATGGATCTCAATCCCGTCGCCTTCCCTGAGTTCGAGGGCCTCGACCACAACTGCAGGAAGACGGATAGCTAGAGTCTTTCACGTTGTTACGGAAGCGTAGCCGGCGTTTGCGAAGTAGTTGTTGCATTCGGTTGCCTCGATCGTTTCAACGAGGTGGCCGATGTGTCGCCAAGTATCCTCGACGGTGCGCTTCTGGGCTTGGCGCATCCAGTGCTTGATCTTGGCAAAGGCCTGCTCGATCGGGTTGAGGTCGGGAGAGTAGGGCGGCAAATACCAAAGCCTGGCGCCGGCGGCCTTGATCATCTGTCGGATGGCGGCCGACTTATGGCTTCCCAGGTTATCCATGATGACGATATCGCCGGGTTTAAGGACGGTGATGAGCTGTTGCTCGACATAAGCGCGGAAGCATTGGCCGTTGATCGGGCCGTCGAAGACGCAAGGTGCTGCGAGCCGATCCCAGCGCAGCGCGCCAAGGAAAGTCAGCGTGCGCCAGTGGCCGAGACCAGGCACTGGGGATCGAGGCCGGCCTGCCAGGATCGCCATCGTTGGCGCCTGCGGGCAATATCGGCGCGTGCCTGCTCAAGGGCGAACAGCGTTTTTTTTGAAGCTCAGCCCCTCGCGGCGCAGGAATTGCCACACTGCGTTGTGCGAGACCTTGATCCCGCGAGCGGCCAACTCATTCTTCAGACCATGCAGCGTCAGATGCGGCGTCTCACGCACACGGGCCTCGATGAAGGCACGGCGCGGCTCCAGCACCCTCTTGCGATGTCCGCCCATCTTGCCAGGCGCAACCGAGCCAGTCGCCCGATGGCGCTGCAACAACTTCACCGCCGCCGAAACCGAAATGCCGAACCGTTTCGCGGCCGACCGGCGGCTCTCGCCACCCAAAACCGCCGCTACAACACGTTCGCGAAGATCATCCGAAAGAGGTCGCGTCATCAGATGCTGGCCCCCACTCCAGCCAGCATCTTGAATCACAAAACCGACTGATCCGGAATCCCTTCGATTCCGTCAAATCAGGAACCGCTCTAGGCTAAGACGAGCGGAGCGGCGGACATTCCGGCCGCGTCTCAGGCGGCCAACTGTAATGCAGCATCGTAACATCGCGCCAGTAACCGTGGCTATATCGCAAAGCAATTGCATCCGGGTGAGTTGGACGCACCGATCTCGATGCGCTTATCTGCCTCTGGGTATCTTGGAGAGGCGGATGCCCAGCGCCCGCTTCGGGGATGGTGCCGCAGCTACGGCTTGATTGGCACCGGTTGATCCGATCGTTCGTGTAGAGCCTGCTGCCAGGCGCGATCGATCTGGTGCGCGGCCTCTCTACCGCCTATCTGACCCGTCGCCAGGCGGGTTGCTATGTCATTCACGACTTCGCCGGCTTCCGGTCCGAGCGCCTGATCATAGTAAAGCTGGTGGTAGCTGCTGCGGAGCAGAGTGTCGGCTACCTCTCTGACGAATGGATCGGAGACACCCAGGTCGGCTCCTGAGACGGAGGGGACCGAGTCGGCAAGCTCTGCGATCCTCGTCTGGACGGCTGGCGAGGAGAGCACGCGGAGCAGTTCCACTGCCAGGTCGGGCGCCTTGCTGTTAATGACGTAGCCGTCAGCGCCGCCGTAGGTGGCCGCTCCATCGACCCCACGGGCAGTGCCCGGCAACTCCAGACGCAAGAGCTCATTCTTCATTCTGTCAAAGCCACCCGGCCAGTTCCAGCGCATCGTGTTGAGACGCCAGTTGCCTGTGACTATCATCGCGGCTTTACCCTTGGAGAAGAGCATTCCCGCGTCCCCCTCGCCAACGGAGAGAAAGTCCGGCTGGAACGGATCGAGGTCTGCCAGCTGTCGCAGCCGGTCTCCGGCGGCGACGAAAGGTTGCGCTATGAAGCCATCCGAGCCACCAGCATAGGCCTTGGCGAAAGCGTCGCGCCCGCCGATCTGCTCCGCCAGCATTCCATAGAGGAACTGGAACTGCCAGCGGTCGCGGCCGCCGATGGCGATCGGAACGATTCCAGCGGATCGCAGCTGGTGCACGGCCCGGAGGAATCCGTCCCATGTCGCGAGTTGTTCCCTTGTGACACCGGCTTTTTCTAGAAGGGCCTTGTTTGCCCATAGCGATACAAGTTCCACGGACGACGGCACGCCGTAGACGTGACCGTCTTGAGTGAAAGATTGCAAGACCCCGGGCCGGAACTCCATAGCCCAGCCGTCAGACATATCTTTAGTTAGGTCTCGTGCGAACCCGGCGACCCTCAGCGCCTCCAGATGGCCGCCGCCCCAGGTGTGCATGATGTCGGGAGGCGTCGGCGAGCCGAGCATGGATAGCAGCCTCTCTTTGTACTCATAGTCGGGTTGGTGGGTGATCTCGACGCGGTAGCCCGGATGCGCGGCTTCGAAATCCTGGGCAAGGTTGTTCCAGAAGGCGTGGACCTGGTCGTTGCGGCTCATCGCGGCGACGCGCAAAGTGATCGGGCGGGCACCGGGCCCGCGCGATGCCACGGCGGCCACCAGATGTACGGCCGCCCGCGCGCTGGCATGTGCCATGCCCGACAGCGCCTTCCGGGCGTAATGGTTTGTCAGCCCTTGAAGCGTCGCCCGGCTCAGATAGCCGCTATCGGCCAGACCAGCCGACTTCTGGAAGGCGGCTATAGCCCCGCGCGTCCTAGGGCCGAAATTGGCGTCGATGGCCCCGCTATAGTTTCCGGAGGCTGCCAGAAGCATCTGCACGCCTGAGAGCGCATCGCGCGAGAGCCCGAGTGCGGCCTCTCCTTCAAGCGGATCGTCGGTCTCAAGGGCGGCCACCTGCTGCCCCTGAGATGCCGCCGGTCCGAGCGCTTCGGGGCGGACCACTTTTGCTTCCGCCCCCCCGGCGACGGGCGCCGGTTTGGCAGCGGGCTGCTGCGGTTGCGCAGGTGCATCCTGCGGGCGCAGTGCTTTAGTTGCGTCAGTGCTGGCTCCGGGCACCATTGCTTCCGAAGGCACCGGTGTGACGGCAGTAACAGACGTCTCCCCCACTATCAGAATGCCGGTTTTGTTCGTCAGCGAAGCGACTTTGAACCGATCAGCCTCAACGCGCTCAAGCCTAGCAGAAGCGAGGAGCGCGAATGGTCCTTCCGGGTAGGTCGCCAGAAACTTGCGGAAGTCTTCCGGATCTCGGCTTTGCCGGATCGACAGCCACACAAGAGCTTGGGTGGCGAAAGCGTTGTCTGGATTCTGCTGGTTCGCCGCGGACTCCCCGAGCACGAGATGCGCCGCCTGGTCGTTGCCAGTGAATCGCTTGTAGAATTCACTGGCGGCCATCTTTTCCTCTGGATTGTCTAGAGCCCGCATCGTGTCGAGAAGTGCGACCTGAAGCTTCTCGCCGGATTCGAGTTTGGCGATTGCAGCGGGATCCGAAGGATGCATGTACACTTCGCGCAGCAGGGCTTCCTCGACCCAGGGAACCTGTGCGCCACGTGTTAATTCGACCACCGTGCTGCGAACGCGGCGCAGCATTGTGGCGAGTTCGAGGCCCGGCCGGTCGATCCACTGCAGCAGGGCGGTCGTGTAGGGGCTGTTGCCGGCCCCGCCGTCATAGGCAACCGCTCCGGGCGCGGCGGCGAAACCGATGATCGCACCGCCGGAGTTAGGGTGTTTCACGAGCATGGCCGAGGAAGCTGAACCACTAGCGAGACCGGCGGGGGCCTTGACCGCCTTGGTGAAAGGATTATCTCGGCATGCATCGAGGATGAGGACGGTTACCTGTGGGTGGGCCTTCAACAGGCTCTCGTAAATCTCGCCGGCGCGAACCGCCGAGGGCGACAGGTCGTCGCGAGAGCGGATTTTTGCGTCAACGGGGATGAGGTAGTTTTCGCCGTCTACCTGGATCGCATGGCCCGCATAGAAGATCACTGCGATCTCGGCGGAACTCGCAGCTTCGGTAAACGCCTGCAACGATGCGCGCATGCCTCGCAGATCGGAGTCGATCGCCATGGTAACTTTGAAATCCAGCTCGCGAAGCTTTTCGGCGATCGCCGCGGAATCCTTGGGCGGATTTTCCAGCGTTCCGGCACTTTGGTACTTGCCGTTACCGATCACGAGCGCGATCCGTTGGGCAAGCGCGGAATCGGTGAAGGCAACCGATATCGCGGCGGCGAGGATCAGAGCGAGTGTGGCGGCGAGTGTGTTCTGAAACGCCAGAAACCGGAAGAGAAGGCTTGGGCGCATTCTACTGAACCCTCAGCGGTTTGATCGTGCGTCTTCCTTACCGCACCGCCGACGGACGGTAAAGAAAAAGGGGCCATCACGGCGGCTTTGAATCACATCGTTTCCGTGTAATATTACAAAATCGAGGGAATAGGCGCCCCGACGCAGTCATTGGTTTGAAATTCTGGAGCATTTCATGCCTGGCGACGAAAAGCTTTCTGCACTGACACGATCGCTGATCACGGGCGTGTCGCTCGGCGGCATCGCACTCACCCAGGTCGGCTGCGTTCCGGAATGGCGGGTCATGGCGAAAACCCAGGCCGAACGGGACGTCAATGAGGCGGAAGGCGCGATGTGCGCCACGGCACTGCAGTCCAGGTCGCCGCGTGACATTAATGCGTTCCTCAACAGCTATCCGTCTAGCCGTTGCATTGCCCCGCTCCTCGGCGCAATGCCAGCATCCGTGCTGGCGGCCTTGTCACCCTCTGCAATCGCTCGGCTGGACTCGTCGGTCCTGAGCGCGCTTCCCGCCCGCGTGCGCGTTAGCTTGCCTGGGCCCAGAACGCGCCTTGCAACCAGGAGCAGCGAACCTATACAAGCGGGAGGCGGGCGGTACTGAGTTCCCGGTCGCCTATGACGAATGCGCACTGACAAGGGAGTGATTCACTCTGCCGAGTCTGTGGTTTGTTCGGTCACGCCGTCTTTCCATGCGCTCGGTCTGAAAATGGGATTGGCTGAACGGCTGGCGGCGCGTTCCATCGCCCTAAGGGTCGCGCTTGCAGCAGATGTCGCCGCGAATGGTGGCGCAGCGGTTCTTACGTGCGGCCGCGACGATCCGGAGCACGGCGACATGCTTGCGGCGGCGGCGGCCGCGCACTTACCGACAATCTCGGTCAGCAGCAGCTGGATCAGCGGACGCCTTCGCCTTTCAGAATACCTCCCGAGCGGGCGACAGGGTGAGGACTGTCGTTTGTGGCGGTTGGTTTCTGCCTTTGGCTCGACGCTGGGCGTCGACGCAGTTGGTGCTCTTATAGCCAGCCTGCCATTGACTGGCGATCCAGTGGAAACTGCTACCCTGACGACCTTCGGAAACGTTGTGGTTAACGAATTGCCGCTTAGCTGGCTTCCTGCGGAAACCCGCCCGTCGCCGGTAACGTCCGACGAGGTGGAAGGAGCGGCCGAGCAGCTGCCCGTGGCGCTCATTTCGGGTCCATCAATCACTGCCTTTGCCGCGCTCGCCGCGGGAGTTGAGTTGATTGTAGTGGGAGAAAATTGCTTCGCCGGCCTTAGCCTGACCTATGACGTCTCGATGCCTTCTGATCTGCCGGGCGCGTTCGCCTCCGTGTCTGGATCGCCCAGGAACCGTCGCGACGACGCCCGTCGAGCCCTCGCGCTGGAAGCGTTGCTGAACGCGCTGCCCAACCATGCCGACGCGTTGGCCGCCGCCTTGGACGAAGCTGTGACGGCGCTAGGGCGCGCGCCGCGCCGGTCTGTAAGCATCGTCATCAATAATTACAACTACGGCTCCTATTTAGGCGATGCGATTGCGACTTCGCTAAACCAGACGGTATCCGCGAGGGAAGTAATCGTCGTCGACGACGGTTCGACCGATTGCTCGCGCGAGATGATTACCGCCACGCCGGGAATTGTTTCGGTCTTCAAGACCAATGGCGGCCAAGCCTCCGCCCTAAACGAGGGATTCAAGCACGCGACCGGAGACATTGTACTTTTCCTGGACGCCGATGACCTGCTGCTTCCAAATTTGGTTGAGCAGATCGGCAAGGCATCGCTGCGCGGTGTGTCCAGATTGCAGTTCGGGCTGGAGACTGTGGACCAGGCTGGCCGGCCGATCGGGCTCTATGCGCCCGACGGACGTGATTCCGAAGGTTGGCTGTGCGGCGTGCTCGCAGCGCGCGGCATCTTTCCTTTCATGCCGACCAGTGGCAACGCCTTTCCGCGGCAAATCCTGGAGGCCGTGCTTCCGATTCCGGAGCAGGACTGGCGCCTTTGCGCCGACCTGTATCTGGTAATCGCATGCGCGACGCTGGGCGAGACAGCCGATCTCGACGAGGTGTTGGGGCAGTATCGCGTGCATGACCGAAACGGCTACTTTCGGGTCCTCGGCGCCGAGCCTTACCTGCTCCCAAAGCTTCAGGTGCAGCGTGCGCGGGCTTGGCGAGGCATCCTGCCGAAGTTGGCGCAATTCATGCCGCCCCCCCTTGCGGAGCGATTTCGCCTCGGCCTCAGGCGGCTGCTGTTGCAGGTCACGCTCGAAAGCCCGGATCGCTCGTTGACACGGATCATGAGGGACGTGGCTGGAGGGGTTGGCGACGCATTGACATCCCGTACTATGACCTTTGGCGATAGGCTACGGCGAGCGATCGAGTCATCGCGCTTGGCAATCGGCGGCCAGGCTGCGGGTGCCCATTCCATCGCCGCATTGAAACCCGAGTTGATAGATCTTGTCTATGCGGCCGGGCCCGCGAAATGGCCGCGTCTCAGCCCTGGAGAGCGTGTCGCGTTCGCCACGTCGCCGAAGGCACGCCGGATCGTCGGCGGGGGGTGGTCGCTCGGCGAAATTTCCGGATTAAGGCCGGAAGCGCCCGAAGCCTTTCTCGCTTTTCGTTTACCGGAGATCGCCGCGAACTGGCGGGCAAGGTTCGAATTCGAAATTTCCGGCGATGGGCCGGTCCGGGGCATCGAAGTGCGCCTCAACGGCGTTGCCATCGGTGATTTCAACCTTCATAGAACCGGCTCGATGGAATTCACACTGCCGCAGGAACTACTCCTGCGCTGGACGCCGATCGGTTCGGGCCCGGGAGCATACGCGGCATGCGTGAGCATGCGGGTGCCTCCCGCGCAGGCCGAACGGGTTTGCTTCCGGCTGTTAGAGATTTCTCTCGTACCGGCAGCGCCGCCGGTTGCGCCACGCATTCCCGTATCGCACGAGCTATTATTCTCACGCAAACGATCGCACGCTGGTTGGCCGCCTGAATTCTCGCGGGCCGACGGAATGCTGGTCAATGGATGGGACTGGCCGGACAGGCATGGCGTAGCGATGGCGGGTGCGCACGCAACTCTGGCATTGTCCGTGCATGAGCGTGCGCCTTACTCGCTCTGCCTTTGCCTGGCGGACGACGTCGGCTCTCCGCTCGTCGACGTGCTGCAGGTTGTCGTCAACGGCGTGATGATGGAAATCCACGAGGCCCCAGACGGGAGATCCTTTTCCGTGATGGTCTCCCAAGACATCGCCGGAATATCGGGCCGGCTCAAGGTGGAGCTTTGGCTCGGAGCCGATCCGGGAACTGGCCGATGGCCCTTTCTGCGACTCGCTTCGCTTCGAGTGGATGCGCTCACTTACGGTCGTGGCGGCACCGTCCTTAGCCCAAACATCCGCCATGACGCTGGACCCTATGCGGATGGCCCCGGGCGAGACGCGCGGGGATTAATCCCCGACGGAAAGGTAGCGTTGTTGGCGCCCGGCAACTTCCGGCTAGGCATTCCGGTGCCCGCAGGTTTTGGACCGGCGAGGCTGGCACTTTATTTGACGATGAGGGCGGCGCACACGGAGCCGGTCATGGCCAAATTGTCTGTCGGCGGACGAACCTGCCTTTACTGGTTGGGGGCCGACAATCTGATAACGGTCGACCTTCCGGAAGGGGAGGCGTGTCCGGTGCTGGAAGGCAGATTGGAAGGCGATTGGCCGTTCACGCTCGGTTCCGTTCAGCTTTTCAGGCCTGCCTCACCTGCGATCCAGCCGGATGAGGGGACTTCCGAAGCTGCGGCATCCTTCTTCGATGCTGGGACCTTGTCGCGTTTTACCGTCGCGCCCTCGGACTGGTATCCGGTGCTTGATTCGGCGCTCTGGTTTGCGGTGCATCGCACTGCCCTCAAGTTGCCGCCATTGCCTCAAGACTCGCAGTTCTTGAATGTAGCCGTGCTAACCCAGCTTCGACCGAGGCAGCATCTTCGGTTGATGTGTGGGGATGCGTACGCCGAAACCCAGATAGCCGGCCTCGAAACGCTCCGCCTGCCGATCGTGCCCTCTGACGCGAAACGCGGCCCGCTGCTGACGATCGAAGTGGATGCCGTCGTGGCCGCCATTGCCGTTGGCGCCAGCAGCCCCGGCATGCTCGGCGGCGCGATATGCGCCGTCGAGGTCGTCCGACACGCTGGACGATCGCGCGTAGCAGCCAGGCATGGACGGGCATCGGGCGACAAGGCACGGCGCAAGCTAGTGGATCAGGAAAAATGAGGGATCAGAGGCGAAGCGACGGCGGACCACCCAGTTTGAAAGCACCTGCGGATCTTACAGTAAGCGTGATCGTCACCTGCTACAACTATGGACATTTCACGCAGGACTGCCTCGAAAGCATCCTGGGCCAAACATGCCCGCCCTCCCAAGTGATCGTGGTAGACGACGGTTCCACGGATGCCACCGGCCGGGTTCTCGAGGGATACGGCAGTCGAATCGAACTGCTGAGGACCGACAATCGCGGGCAGGCAGCTGCCTTTAACGTCGGCTTCGCCCGATCGACTGGGAACATTGTGATCTTCGTCGACGCAGACGATCTGCTTCGTCCAGACGCGATCGATGTCATCCTCTACCACTGGAGCGACGATCTCGCCGTCCTCACATTCGGGCTGGAAACCATCGACGGTGCTGGTCACAGCACAGGCGTGCATGCCGCATCGATCAGATCGAGTGCGGGTGATAACCGTCCGGAATTGCTCAGTACCGGCGCTTTTTCATCTCCGCCGACATCGGGCAACGCGTTCTCGCGGCGCTTGCTCGAGCGCGTTCTGCCTATGCCTGAACCGCGCTGGCGCATCAGTGCCGACTGTTATCTCATCCGCGCGGCAGCGCTCTTCGGGCGCGCCGACCACGTGCCGCAGGTTCTGGGTTCTTATCGCATTCATGGCGGCAATAACCATGCCCAGGCGCTAGACGCCATGCCGCACCTCGCGCGCGAGTTTGCCAACAGAACCGACACCTCCGACGCGCTGTTTGATCTTGCGGAAGTCGCCGAGCGTTTTACCGAGGATCCACATGAAGCGGAGGCGCTGCGATTCCTGCTTGGCCACCGTGCCCGGAAAATTCTCGAAGAAGCGGGTGCCACGAGCCGAAGGCCTTCGCGAACATACCCACCGAGTGAAGTATCTGCGGGCCAGGAAATAGGGGTGGACCGTTCTGCGGTCGCTCGGCTGGAAAGATCGCGATGGCCGAAATTCCTACCTTTCGATCGCTGGACCGGCGTTCTCAGGGATAGGCGCGAACCCCTACGTCCTGTACCGGATCTGCTTGACGGCACGTCTTCGTCGCGATTCAGTAGTCTGGTTGAGTTCCGCATCGACCCATCGCCGGAAGCGCTGCTCCTCGCGCTCGAAATCGAACCTGCTGCTGGGGCGGACAATGGTCAGTCCTGTGCGGAGGTCAAGCTCGACGGGGAGCTTGTCTGGCACGGACAACTGAGCGATGCGATACGCGTGCGCGTACCGATCGCCTACGACCCTTGGGCGTTGGACCGATGCATCACGGTCGAGGTCTCCACTAGGGTCGGAGCCCAGCGACCGGCCGATCGTCAACCGCCTCCGCCAAGGATTCTTGGCCTGGAGGTATCGACCAAGGGAGTCAACGCGCCCGCGCCTTGTTTGTGCACGGCGGGATTGCTTCCTTTCGCGGAAGCGCTTGCCGCTGGACTCGACATCAGCGAATGGGAAACGGACAACGACGGCGGGGCAACCATGCGCGCCGAAAGTGCCAGAATGCGATTTCAGGTGGCGTCGTCGGGAAAGTTCGCAGTTGTTCTTTCTTTCGGAGAACTTCCGCCGCGCGGCTGGCTGCAGTTGCGTCAGGACGGGCGTTCCTTGTTTTCAGGCTGGCTCGGGAGCACACGAAGCTTGGTCGTGCGACTGCCCACAAACCAGGTCTCGGTCTTATCTAATGATATCGAAATCGGATTCGAGCCGGCTACCGACGCGGCGGGCGCGCTGCTTCGCATCGCCGAAATCGGATTGCTGGACCTGAGTCCGTCGGTGATTGACGATCGGAGCATTTCGCCTATCCTTAATCTAGGCGAATGCATTTTCCTCGGAATTGAGGATTCCGGCCGTGCCTTTCTAGGCTCAGGTTGGCATGTCGAGCCGGAATTGGGAGGTGCGCGCAACGTCTTAGCCGAAGCCCAGATGTCCTTTTGCACGCCAGAAATGGCAAGTGGTCTTATCCTTCGCGTCTGTATCGAACCGCTTTTCGGTCCGCTTCCAGGATTCCGCCACTTCTTCGCGGTCAGCGAGGACGGCAATATCCACACGGCCGTACAGCTCGATGGTGCCGGCGAGATCGAGATCAGGCTGCCCCGGCGATCCGGGCGCAAGCCTTCCAACCTCGTGTTTCACTCCGTGTATGTGCCCGAAACATCCGGTATGAGCGCGGCTGCGACGGTCGCAGCCTTCGTCCTGACCAGTATGGAGCTTCAAGGTCGCGAGGCGATCGACGCGCCGCCGTTTCTGCCGAAGGCGCAGGCGAGGCCGTCGCCTAGGTTCCGCTCTCTTATCGGGCAGGGCAAAGCGTTGCTTGTTTCAGATCGAGGTGCCGGCGGTATGGTAGAGCTGTCCGCGATTTGCCAGGAATTGGCCGAGTTCATCGAAACATGCGACGCGAAGGCGCTGGTCCTGCTCGCCTCGGAAAAAGGTAGTCTGGACGTCATCGTGGGCCTCGGCCATGCTGTCCAGAACGCAGAAGCGGTCGCCTTCGTGAGTGCAGTCTCTTGGACAGGCCGGCCACGTGACCGCCCCGAAGCGTCGGCATTGCGGGGATGGCTGCTGTCTTTCCTGTTTCGCCCCGCTTATCTGGCCCTTTCGCCTGACTTGGAAAGCCTGCCTGCGCCGCTTCTCTGGTTTCCGGATGGTGCGGCGGTCTATCTCGGTCGCGCGCCCGATATTCATTCCGCAGGCGCCCGTAAAACCTATCGTGCTTTTCTATTGCGTTTGCTTTCAAGTATCGACCGCGTCTTGGCACGCGCGCCTCTTGAAAGCGCCATCTACGCTTTGGCCGCTCGTTGCTTACGCGAGTTGCGCAGTACGGTCGCCATCTTCGGCGCCGGCGAATTGCGCGATCTTGTTCGGCTGCGCAGCCGATGCATCGAGCGCCTGCTGGTCCGGCACGGCGCGCACCTCGCCATGCCGCGCCGTCGCCCCCCATCCAGCGGAAAATTGCGGCTCGGTGTTCTGGTGCGCGATGTGTTGCCAAATCCCGAAGGTTGGGCACTGCTCGGCATGTACGCCGGTATCGACCGCAGTCTCTTCGAACCGGTGCTCATCCGCATGGACAAGGGGGCTGGTGGTGTCTCCGTTGGCAAGCGCTTCGAGCGCGAACTTTGCCTAAGTGGGCTTTCGGTAGGCGAATCCGTCGCAGCGATCCGAGCGCTGCAACTGGATCTCTTCGTAACCGGCTGCTACGTCGCCGATTACGAGAAGACGTCGGCTATTGTCGCGCACCGGCTGGCGGAGGTTCAGATCTGGCACGCCGCGGTGTGCCCGACGACTGGTGGATTTCGCAGCTTCGATTTCGCATTGTCGTGCCGCGCCACCGAACCTGGCGAGCCACAGAGGCATTACGTCGAACAGCTGGCCTGGATCGAGGGGCCGCTCCAAAGCGCCTATGCCTTCACCGAAGAGACCCCTCGAAGAACCGCAAAGCTCCGGCAGGACCTCGGTATCGCAAGAGACGCAGTGATGCTCGTGAGCGGCGCGATGGCGCACAAGGTCGAGGACAGGCTTCTGGAAACCTGGGCGGCGATCTTGCGCGATGCACCGGCGTCTATGCTCGTACTCTGTCCATTCGCGTCCAACTGGTCGATGGATTTCGCGCCTGCCCGTTTTCGAGATCGGCTCTTGCGCTGCTTGCAAGCTGCAGGTGTTTCGGAAGAGCGGGCGGTTCTTCTGTCGACTCAGACGCCGAAGCGAGTGAGAGAGATCATGGCAAACGCCGATCTCTATCTCGATAGTTTTCCCTACACTGGAGCGACGACCGTCTGCGAAGCGCTGTCGGCAGGTACGCCTGCGTTGACTCTTGCCGGCGACTCCCTTCGCGAGTTGACAGGAACATCCTGGATTCGAGCCTTCGGACTACCTGAAATGGTCGCACACACCCCTGACGATTACCGCTTCATTGCTGCGGGGCTGGCGAACGATCGCCAGAAGTTGAGAGCGCTTCGAGACCGGCTGGGCTTGGCCTTGGCGGCTGGCCCACTCGCCCACAACGATCCGCAGCGATTCGGCCCCGAATTTTCGGCTGCGCTCGAAAAGATCGCGAGAGAGGCCGGTTGGTGGACCGAGCGCGTCCGCAATGATGAAAGCAGGGCGACTCGGGAATAGCGTGCGTCATCCGATATTCCCGGGGCCGCCGGCCGCGCCGTTTCCGCCGGTTCGGGACGAGCCACTCAGTCAAGCCACTCAGTCACGATGGTAATGCTGGCGGGCGTTGCTTTGCGTTCCAGCCAGCGAACCCATCCTATCTCCCACGGCGGCCATGGTCATCGTGCATTCATGGGAGACGGGGAGACATCGCCAACATCTTGTTCAACAAAGTCTTTCCGCAACTGGACACCTCGACCTCCCGGCATTTCCGCGACTGGTGGTGCAGCAATGAAGTTGTGAACGGTCTGATGTGCGTCGGTGGGTTACGGTCTCGGTCTTTAGGGCTGATGCTGGCGGCCGATTTCGGCATGGCGGCGGCGTTTTTCATAGAGGTGCGAAAGTACAGAAGCCGTCAGCATGATCGCGATTGTCAAATGCGCAGGCATTGGAGATCCATAGCAATGAATGATAAACAAGAGGGCGGTCCACGAACGCAGCCCCAACCGGTGAATGGGAACAGATGCCGCCCGCGGCTGTTAGGTCGTCATGTCGAGGTCTACATTGACAGTCGAGTTGAACCGAAAGTTATCAAGGACGTTGATCTCGAATTGGCCCAGATAGATTGATTGGTCCAAACAACAATGCAGGTTCAGTAGACAACGAGGTATCATGCAGGCTGACTTGGTCTATGACGTCGGAATGAACAATGGGGATGATACCGCATATTACCTCCACCGAGGTTTTCGTGTCGTAGCCATCGAAGCTGATCCAAATCTCTGCAAAGGCGCCGTGAGCCGCTTCGGGAAAGAATTGGAAAGCGGATGTCTGCAGATCGTCAACATTGGGATCGCGGCAAAACCCGGCGTCTCAGATTTCTGGATATGCGAAGCACACAGCGTTTGGAACTCTTTTGACCGCACTATTTCATCCCGCAACGGATTGCCCCACCACAGGATCCAGGTCCCTTGCCAGACGTTCGGATGGGTCTTGGAGCAATACGGTGTGCCATTCTACCTTAAGGTCGATATCGAAGGTAACGATTTCCTATGCATCGAAGCGTTACAAGATCGTGCCGATCTGCCGGCGTATGTCTCAGTTGAACTAGGTGACCTCGATCAGTTCGTCACGAAATTGAGCGCTCTCGGCTACAGGGAATTCAAGTGCGTAAGTCAGTTCCATTTCCTCCCCTTGCAACTTCCGCCCACCCCGGAGCAGCTGGCATTGGAAGCTGGGGATACGAGCACACTGCGGCGGACACGCGATTGGGTTTTCCCGGAAGGGGCATCAGGTCCATTCGGCGAGGATACGCTTGGACGATGGCTTGATCAGGATGAAGTCCGCCGGACACACGCCCACTACTCGAAGCTCCGCGACGAGCAGACCTCAACACCGTTCTGGTTTGGTGCGAGCTTTTCGTTCTGGCTGGACCTGCACGCTCGGCGTGGGATGTCGAGCGCGGCGGGCGTTTGAACTCCTTTTTTTGACGCTCCACAGTTTACCCTGGGGGACCGTATTCTGGAAGGATATCTTCAGAAGCCCCACCGCCGGAAAGGCAAAGACACTGCATGGCCGAAGGGCGGCAGGCCATGTATAAACTTTATTCTATTCTTTTATGGAGCGGCTCGGCTTCATTCGTGTGGGGTACAGTCAGAAGGCCGGCAACACGACTCTGACCCCCAGGCGATCGAGGTCCGCCGCGAGCGTCTTTGCGTCAGTGAACAGCACCGACTGCCAGCCGGCCGCCTTGGCGCCGTCGACATTCTTCTGGCTGTCGTCGATGAACAGCGTGGCCGCGGGCTCGAGGCCGAATGCAGTCGCGTGATGGTCGTAAATGCCGCGATCCGGCTTGATCATGCCGATCTCGCCCGAAATGGTCACACCGCGCGGGCGGTTGAGGAAGTCGAAACGCTGCCGGGCTTCGGCAAGCGTGTCGGACGCAAAATTGGTCAGCATGGTGACGTCGTGGCCACTCTCGATCAGCTTGTCCATGAGCTGGACGCTGTCATCGTAAGCGTGCGGCACCATCTCGTGCCAGAGGCGGCGGAAGTTGCGGATGTTTTCGGCGTGGTCCGGGTGTTCGGCGATCAGCAACGCCTCGGCCTCTTCCCAGCTGCGGCCGCGGTCCTGCTCGATGTTCCAGTCATGCGTGCAGACATTGTCGAAAAACCACTTTCTCTCCTCGGCATCCGGAATGATACGGCTGAACGGCAGGTTCGGATCGTAATGGATCAGCACTCTGCCGATGTCGAAAACGATGTGGCGGATTTCGGTCATTCTTGTCCTCGTTCAACGCAGTTCAATGGGGGGCGATGTGGGCGATTCAATGTGCGCGCTGCTTCTTCGTCGCGCCCGGTATCGCTGCTTCGATTACCTTTTTCATGACGGTGGGCAGTGCTTCGCCGGAAATTTCGTCGGCCAGCGACCAGAAATGACCCGCTGGGGCGGCGACATCGATCATCGCTTTGAAGATTTCGAGTTCGAGCGCGAAATGGGTGAAGACATGGCCAATTTTCCCGGCTGGCCGCCAGTTGCCGGGGAAGGGCGCCGCCGCCGCTGTGGTGCCGCCGTCGATCCGCGCGGTCCAGCCGGTCGTCGGCACTTCGGTCATGCCACCGAGCAGGCCCTGATCCCCACGTTTGCGCAAAAGGATGGCGCCATCGCCGCGTACGGCAACGAAAGCAGCCCCGCGCCGCAATGGTTTCTCGCCCTTCGGCAGGCGGACAGGGAAGCGTTCGGCATCGCCGGAAATAATGGCGCTGCAATCCTCGCGCAGCGGGCAGAGCCCGCAGCGCGGCCGCCGCGGCGTGCAGATCGTCGCGCCGACATCCATCATCGCCTGGGCGAAGTCGCCCGGCCTGGTCGCTGGAACCATGCGCTCGACATAGGTGCATATGTCGCCCTTGGCCTCGCTCAGCGGCGTGACGATCGAAAACAGCCGGGAAACCACCCGCTCGACATTGCCGTCGACGACCGCGGCGGGCTGGTCGAAGGCGATCGCGGCGATCGCCGCCGCCGTGTAGGCGCCGATGCCGGGCAGCTCTCTCAAGCCAGCTTGCGTATCCGGAAACCTGCCGCCTTGCCGCGCGACGAGATTGGCGCAGGCCTTGAGATTGCGCGCGCGGGAATAATAGCCGAGTCCGGCCCAGGCCTTCATGACATCTTCGGTCGCTGAAGCGGCCAACGCCTCGATATCGGGCCATTTCTCGACAAAGGCCCGGAAATAGGATTTTACCGCTTCGACCGTGGTCTGCTGCAGCATGACTTCGGAAAGCCAGACCCGGTAGGGATCGGGCCGTATGCCGCGTGCCAACTCGCGCGGCGCAATGCGCCACGGCAAGTCGCGATGATGCGCGTCGTACCAGGCGAGCAGGCGGGACGCGATCTCGCCACTTTCTCCGGATGCGGCTTTGCCGCTGTCTCCGGATGCGGTCTTGCGGGTCTGGTCGTGCAGTGCCATTGATCGAGGACTGGCCTAACCGATGCATGGTGAAGGTCGTGACTGGAGAACGCACATGGCAGGGAAAAGGCCCTTCGGCAATCCCGTTCCGGTGAGTGATCTCGCAACCCAGATCCTCGATCCGGTGCTGCGCAAGCGAGCCGGCATGTCGATCGGGCTCGTCCAGTCATGGGAGGAGATTGCCGGGCCGCGGCTTGCCAGCCGTTCGCGCCCTGAAAAGATCCAGTGGCCGCGCCGAATGCATGAAGATGATCCGTTCGAGCCGGCGGTGCTGGTCATCGCCTGCGAAGGCATGGCGGCGCTCCATCTGCAGCACGAGACCGGCGAGATCATCAACCGGGTCAACGCCTTCCTCGGCTTCAACGCTATCGGTCGGATCAGAATCGTGCAAAAGCCGGTCACGGTTGACAAAGGCCGGCTTAAACCAGGCATCCGGCCGCTGACCGCGGCCGAGAAGGTGAAGCTGTCAGGCACTGTCGGAATGATCGAGGATGATGGGCTGCGCGCCTCGCTGGAGCGGCTCGGCGCCACCATTCTCGGTCAAAAGAAAACATAATCTCGCGCTTTCGTGATCGCGTAGCCAAGTTTTGGCGATTGGAATGGGGACGGCGATGCCTTAATTCGCGCCAACTCTCGCCTTTTCTAGCCTTTGCATTGCAAAATCCAACCATTGTCAGGTGATTCGTATGCCCCGTCTTTTGTCCCGCAGAAACCTCCTGTCGTCACTGGCCGCCATTCCGGCGGTGGCTCTGCTCGCCGCCTGCAGCGACTCGGGCGAGAAAGCCGTGGCGGAGGATGTGAAGCCTGCGGCCCCCGCCGATGCGATGACGCCGGCCGATCCGGCAAAGCCGGCCGCTCCGGCCGCGGCCAAGGCGCCTGAGGCCCAGGGCACGGTGGACATGGCTGCCTTGCTGAAGCCCGGCGCGCTGCCCGACATGCAGCTCGGCAAGGACGACGCGAAGGTCGCCATCGTCGAAT
Organism: Mesorhizobium sp. WSM4845; assembly: GCF_055811455.1. Lineage (NCBI taxonomy): Bacteria > Pseudomonadati > Pseudomonadota > Alphaproteobacteria > Hyphomicrobiales > Phyllobacteriaceae > Mesorhizobium > Mesorhizobium sp. WSM4845. The sequence continues at coordinate 269,272 of NZ_JBVVQA010000001.1, read as the reverse complement.
ATGCCTCGATGACCTGTCCGCACTGCGCGCATTTCCATGAAACCACCCTCCCGGCGCTGAAGACGAAATACATCGATACCGGCAAAGCCCGCCTTATCCTGCGCGAGTTCCCCTTCGATCCCAGCGCCGAGGCCGGTTTCATGCTGGCGCGCTGCTCCAAGGACAATTATTTCCCAATGGTGGACGTTCTGTTCAAGCAGCAGGCGAACTGGGCAGGTGTCGCCAATACAAAGGACGCCCTGCTGCAAATCTCCAAGATGGCCGGTTTTACACAGGAGTCGTTCGAGGCCTGCTTGACGGACCAGAAACTTCTGGACGATGTGAGGTCGGTCCAGAAGCGCGGCGCCGATGAATTCAAGGTCGACTCGACGCCGACCTTCTTTATCAACGGGAAGACCTACAAGGGGGCGCTGTCGATTGAGGAAATCTCGGCCATTATCGACCCTCTGCTCTGACGTCTCGGCAGCGCCTAAGCGGCTGCGCTTCGGCGTGCGCAACTTTTTGTTGCGCCGCGAGTTCTTGTCACCAAACCGCGGAACACTTTTGCAGAACCCGCTTTTGGGGCGGCGCGAATGAAATTCTCGCGCCTTCGCCTGCTCGGTTTCAAGTCGTTCGTCGAACCCGGTGAGTTCGTCATCGAACGCGGCCTGACCGGCATCGTCGGCCCCAACGGCTGCGGCAAGTCGAACCTTGTCGAGGCGCTGCGCTGGGTGATGGGCGAAAGCTCGTACAAGAACATGCGCGCGTCCGGCATGGACGACGTCATCTTTTCCGGTTCCGGAACGCGTCCGGCCCGCAACACCGCCGAAGTCACGCTTTTCCTCGACAACAGCGACCGTAGCGCGCCCTCGGCCTTCAACGACGCGGACGAGTTGCAGGTTTCGCGTCGCATCGAGCGCGAGGCGGGTTCGCTCTACCGCATCAACGGCAAGGAAGCCCGCGCCAAGGACGTGCAGCTGCTTTTCGCCGACCAGTCGACCGGCGCCCGTTCGCCCTCGATGGTCGGGCAGGGCCGCATCGGCGAGCTGATCCAGGCCAAGCCGCAGGCGCGTCGCGCGCTACTGGAAGAGGCGGCCGGCATTTCGGGCCTGCACACACGTCGCCACGAGGCCGAACTGCGTCTGAAAGCGGCCGAACAGAATCTGGAACGGCTGGACGACGTCGTCGGCGAGCTGGAAAGCCAGATCGAAAGCCTGAAGCGCCAGGCTCGCCAGGCCTCGCGCTTCAAGAACCTGTCGGCCGATATCCGCAAGGCTGAAGCGACGCTGCTGCATCTGCGCTGGACGCTGGCCAAGACGCAGGAAGGCGAGGCGCGCTCGGCGCTGGCGATCGCCACGGCACTGGTGGGCGACCGCGCCGCCGCCCAGATGGCTGCCGCCAGGGAGCAAGGGATCGGCGCCCATCGGTTGCCGGACCTGCGCGACGCGGAAGCCGCCGCCGCTGCCGCCTTCCAGCGCCTGTCGATCGCCAAGACGCAGATCGAGGAAGAAGCGGGCCGTATCCGTGCCCGCCAACTGGAGCTCGACCGCCGGCTCCAGCAGCTCGACGGCGACATCGTCCGCGAGGAGCGGATGGTCCGCGACAATGCGGATATTCTTGATCGCCTCGCCGCCGAAGAAGCCGCGCTCAACACCGAGAACGCCGGCGCCGCCGACCGCGAGGCCAGCACCCGCGCGGCAGTCGAACAGGCGGCGTCGACGCTTGCTGCCAGTGAAGCCAAACTCGCCGGGCTGACCGCCGAACGGGCGGAGGCCGCCGCCTCCCGCAACCAGATCGAACGAACGCTGCGCGATACCGCGGAGCGCCGCGACCGTTTCGCCCGCCAGCTCGCCGATGTCGACCGGGAATTGTCCGATATCGCCTCCAGGGTCGCCGGCCTGGCCGATCCCGCCGAGAAGCAACTTCTGGTTGAGCAGGGGCTGGCGCTGCTCGAGGAAACCGAAGCCGCGGCGATTGCCGCCGAACAGGCTGTCGCCGAGGCGCGCGCGGCGGAGAGCGCCGCCCGCCCACCGGTTCAGGATGCAAAGGCCGAGCTGGCGCGAATCGAAACCGAGGCCCGCACGCTGGCCAAGATCCTGAATGCCGCGAGCGGCGACCTCTTCCCGTCCGTGCTGGAGCAGATCAGCGTCGAGCGCGGCTACGAGACGGCGCTGGGCGCGGCCCTTGGCGAAGATCTCGACGTGCCGCTCGACCGCAGCGCGCCGGTGCATTGGGGCCAAAGCGAGGTCCAGCCCGGCGACGCCGCTCTGCCCGAAGGCATCAAGAGCCTTGCCAGCGTCGTCCGCGCGCCGGCGCAACTCGCCCGCCGATTGGCGCAGATCGGCATCGTCGAAGCCGGCGACGGAAAGTGGTTGCAGGCGCAGCTTGCTCCCGGGCAGCGGCTGGTCAGCCGCGAAGGGGCGCTCTGGCGTTGGGACGGATTCACCGCCAGCGCTGACGCGCCGACCGCCGCCGCGCAGCGGCTGGCGCAGAAAAACCGGCTGTCCGAGCTCGACGCCGAGGCGGTCCACGCGAACCGCATCCTGCGCCAAGCCGAAGAGGCCCTTGCCAATGCCGAGCAGGCGCTTGCCCAGGCGAGCGAGGCCGAGCGCAACGCCCGTCAGGCCGGGCGTGATGCCCAGCATGGGCTGGACGCCGCCCGCAACGCGCTGGCCGAGGCCGAGAAGGCCGGCGGCGAGCTGTCGAGCCGGCGCGCCGCACTTGACGAGGCGCGCTCGCGCATCGTCGACAGCCATGAAGAGACGGCCGCGGCTTTCGTCGAGGCCGAGATGCTGTTGCAAAGCGCTCCCGATCTCGGTGATCTGCAGGTGCAGCTCGATCAGTCGGCGGCCAACGTCGCTCGCGACCGCGCTACCCTTGCCGATGCCCGCGCCGTCCATGAAGGCTTGAGGCGGGAAGCCGAAGCGCGCTCGCGCCGCCTCGACGCCATCGGCGTGGAACGCCGCAACTGGCTGGAGCGCGCCGAAAACGCCTCGACGCAGATCGCCGCACTCGGCGAACGCAAGGCCGAGGCCGAGGCCGAACGCGAAAGGCTGGCCGGCGCCCCCGACGAGATCGACGCCAAGCGGCGCGCCTTGCTGTCGCAGCTTGCCGAAGCCGAAAGCCTGCGCCAGGCCGCCGGCGACCGGTTGCAGGAAGCGGAAAACAAGCAGTCCGAACTGGACAAGGCCGCGACATCAGCGATCCAGTCGCTGGCCGAGGCGCGCGAAACCCGCGTCCGCGCCGAAGAACGGCTGACCGCTGCCGATGAAAGACGGCTGGAGGTCGAGGCGCGCATCCAGGAAACGCTGAACACGCCGCCGCATCTGGTCATCCGCCACACCGGCCTGGAGGCCGACAGCCCGATGCCGGAGATGACTGAGATCGAGCGTCAGCTCGACCGGCTGAAGATCGAGCGCGAGCGGCTCGGCGCCGTCAATCTGCGCGCCGAGGAAGAGCAGAAGGAGCTGTCGGACCGGCTGGAGACCATCGTTTCAGAACGCGAGGACATCATCGAGGCCATCCGCAAGCTGCGGCAGGCGATCCAGAGCCTGAACCGCGAAGGCCGCGAACGGCTGCTGGCTGCCTTCGACGTGGTCAATGGCCATTTCCAGCGGCTGTTTTCGCATCTGTTCGGCGGCGGCACGGCGGAACTGCAACTGATTGAGTCCGACGATCCGCTCGAGGCCGGTCTCGAAATCCTCGCGCGGCCACCCGGCAAGAAGCCGCAGACGATGACGCTGCTTTCCGGCGGCGAGCAGGCGTTGACGGCGATGTCGCTTATTTTTGCCGTGTTCCTGACCAATCCCGCGCCGATCTGCGTCCTCGACGAAGTCGACGCACCGCTCGACGATCACAATGTCGAGCGTTTCTGCAATCTGATGGACGAAATGGCGGCCACCACCGAGACGCGCTTCGTCATCATCACGCACAACCCGATCACCATGGCCCGCATGAACCGGCTGTTCGGGGTGACCATGGCCGAGCAGGGCGTCAGCCAGCTCGTGTCGGTCGACCTGCAGGCGGCCGAGGCCCTGCGCGAGGCGAGCTGAAGCGTCGACCGCACAGCTTGTCGGTAGCGCCTGTTGGGGCTTTCGGCTAAAACACGAATTGGACTGGGTCGGTTCCGTTCATTCTGATGAGCGTTTTGATGTTGCGCATGATCCTCTCCGAAATCGATCTCGATTTCGCGATCATGTGCCAGCATATGTGTGGAGAACCTTGTTGCCTGTACTTGTCACGGGAGCCGCAGGATTCATCGGCAGCCATGTTTGCCATCATCTCCTGAGCAGGGGGGAAGTGGTCGTCGGCGTCGACAACATGAACGACTATTACGACCTGGCGCTCAAAAAGGGGCGCCTCGCCCGCTTGCAGCCTTACAAGGATTTTTCATTTCACCAGATCGACATCGCCGAACAGGGCGCTCTTGCCGACGCTTTGGCCGGGCAAGGCATAGTCAGGATCGTCCATCTCGCCGCTCAGGCGGGTGTGCGCTATTCACTCGACAATCCGAGGCTCTATGTCCGTTCCAATGTTGTCGGCCATCTCGAAGTGCTCGAATTCTGTCGCGCGCAGCCCGCATTCGAGCATCTGGTCTATGCCTCGTCGAGCTCGGTCTATGGCGGCAACCGCAAGGTGCCGTTCAGCGAGACCGATCAGGTCGACAAGCCCGTCTCGCTCTACGCCGCCACCAAGAAGTCCGATGAACTGATGAGCCACACCTACGCACATCTCTTCGGGGTGCCGCAGACCGGCTTGCGATTTTTCACCGTCTACGGTCCCTGGGGCCGGCCCGACATGGCCTATTGGATATTCACCAAGGCGATGCTCGAAGGCAAGCCGATCCGGGTGTTCAACAATGGCGAAATGTGGCGGGATTTCACTTATGTCGAGGATGTGGTGAGAGCTGTCGTTGCCGTGCTCGACAAGCCGCCATCGGCTGAAGTTCCGCCGAGCAGGCTGTACAATGTCGGCAACAACCGGCCGGTGCGGCTCGGCGATTTCATCGACACTCTGGAAAAACTGCTCGGCGTAAAAGCGATCCGCCACAGCGAGCCGATGCAAAGCAGCGATGTCGAGCGGACCTATGCCGACATGACTGCGCTGGAGCGCGATTTCGGCTTCAAGCCGAGCGTTTCGACAGAAGACGGGCTGAAAAAATTCGTCGACTGGTACCGGTCGGAATGGGCTGGATCAACGACAAGGTGACTGCGGCCTGCGGGTCGTCGCGGTGCGCGCCTTTCTTCCTACGACCCCAAGGCCTCGAATCGTCACGGCCATCACTGTCATCCTCAAATAGAATGGATGGTTCCTGAAATTCCACTCACCTGAAAGACAGTGACGGTGGTTCTGGGACATCGACTTCGGCATCGGTGAAGAGATTCGGAAACAGCCGTTCCCTGAAATCGAGAGGAAAAGCGATCCGGACCGGTGCCTTCGGAGTATCAGATTTCAGGAAACCGCGGTCGACGAGTTCCGACAACGTGTTCCGTGCCGTGCGCTCGGATGTCTTCAGCACCAAATTGGCCTCGCCACGCGGCAGCCTGCCGTGCCGCAATACCGCCGCCACCAGATCAGGCGCCCGTTTGTCGTCAACGATATCCTTCACCAAGGCGCGATAGCGGGCCTCAAGCCGTCTGAGGTCGAACATGGTGATCGAGAACCGCACCTGGTCGAGCGCGACTGTCAGGAACCATTCGCCGAAATCCTTGAGTGCTGATTCCGAAAGATTTCCTCGGCCGTCGCGGTCGCCCTGTCTGGGACTGTCTGCGTAATCCATCATGCGCTTGTATTCGCCGCGATCTTTCAACCCACGAGCGAGTCCACGAGATATCGACCATAGGCCATTGCCGCCGATTCCGGCCTTGAGCGCCATAGCGTGAGACATCAGGCGACTGACGCGGCCGTTGCCGTCTGGAAAAGGGTGGATATAGTTGAGGCGGTGATGAGCTGACGCAATCGCGTTGATGCGCAGGCTGGCCTGCTTTTCGGTCATCGCGTACCGTTTCTCGAAGTGCTCCATAAAGGCCACCCTGTCAGACGATGGCGGCTGATGGCGGCCAACAACAACATCATGCTCTGGAGACGACCGGAACCTCGCCAGGCACGATCTCGGCCCTGGTGCCGTCGGGTTTGTCGACGAACCGGAATTCCTCCGGCATCTCGTCGTAGAAGACGCGATGAACCCGCCGGATGAAATCGATCGAAGTCGGGCTCGGCAACTCCCCACGCAAACCGAGGCCGTCAATCATCCTCTGAACTTCGACATGCGCCTTGGCCTCCAAGGCGAGAGATCGGCGTTCAGGGTCAATCTCGGCTCCGGCCAATGCACTCTCGATGTCCCGAGGTCGGGTTTTGTGACCTTCGATCAAATTCGAATAGTAAGAATTCATGACGCGCACGAGATCGGCCAGCTCGGCAGCCGATTCCGCATGCAGGGCTCGTCCGAGTTCATCGGCCGCCTTTTGCGTCTCGATCGCGAGATCGGCCAGGACGGTCGGTACCGCGTCGTCAAAAAACAGCGGCTCAATGCGGGTAGGTGTTTCAAGCATTCTTGCCGATCTCAATCGTCTCTCAATCACCTGCAATGTAAGGCATTTGAGGCCATAAGTCAGCACAATTGCCGATATCGGTTGCCGATCTCAGGCCGGCGATCAAGCCGCGAACCCGAAATGTCCCAAGTGGGCGGCCGGGCAGGGCGCGACTGGCTCCTGGAAATCATAAGTTGCCGAGCGGCGCCAGACGGTCGCGCCATCGCAAACGAACCGCTTGCCCGGGCGAGTTGTCCGCGTGTCTTCGTCGACGGTTCTCGATTGATTCCTTCAGCCGTTTGCGGCGAACCGGTCGTCGCCTCCATTCGAAGCCCCGCAGCTTCGAGCAGCCGGATGGGCTCTGCAGGTCAGCCCTTCCGTAGCCAAGCCCAAGGGCGCGAAGCGATAGATTCGATTCACGCGTGTCTCAATGGCTTGTCATCGCCTCAGCCCGGCCATGAAGGTCTTTACTCGGGCAGGGTCGACCTGGTTCCACCAGACGCCGTCATGCTTCAGCGCACTGGCGATGATGATCCCATCGACGATGCAAAGGATATCGTTGGCATTGTCGGGCGTCACGCCGCTGCCTACCAGCGTCGGCAGGCCGGCGGCCTCTTTGATCATGCTGATATAGCTCAGATCCGCAGCGTGCCCGGTGCGTTGACCGGTCGCAATGATGGCGTCGGCGTCGAAGAAGACCAGATCCTTGACCAGTTCCTCCACCGGGCGGTCGGCAACGATCGCGTGCGCGCCGTGCTTGACATGAGCATCGGCGAAAACGCGGATGCCGTTGGCGCGCAGCTTGGCGCGATAGCGCGCTGCGCGACCCGACTCGCCCTCGACAAAGCCCTCATTGGCGACATAGGCATTCGCCCATTGATTGACGCGGATGAAGCCCGCGCCGGAGGCGCTGGCGATCGCAAGGGCAGGGATCGCGGCGTTAGCGAGCACATTGATGCCGATCGGCTTGCCGAACTCGCGGCGGATACGGTCGGAAATAACCGCCATATAGGCCGCTGTTTCCGGTCCGATATCGTCAGGTTTGGCAAACGGGATGTCGCCATGGTTCTCGACGATCACGCCGTCGCATCCGCCATCGAGATAAGACCTCGCATCGTCCAAACCGCGCTGATAGATCGCCTCGACCGCCTCGCCGTCATAGCGCGGCGCGCCGGGAAGCGGCGACAGGTGAACGACGCCGATTACCACCTTGGTGCGGCCGAAAAGGTCTACGAGCGCGTCGCCGCCTGATTGACCGAGTTGGGTCATGAGAGCTCCGTTTGATCGATGAGCGCCGCCATTTCAGACGCGGAAGGACAGGATATCAACGTGCCCGGGCGAGTCACCGCAATTGCGGCAGCCGCGAGCGCGAACTTCAGCGCTGGGGCAACCGACATTCCCTTAGCAAACCCGCCGGCCAGACAGCCGCAAAAGACATCGCCGGCGCCGCTGGTGTCGCGCGCCTCGACATGTGGCGCCGGCAACCGAAGCGATCCTCCCTGGTCCGGGTCAAGCACGAGACAACCTTCCGCGCCAAGTGTGATCACGACGGTCCCGGCGCCTTTGGCCGCCAGCACGTCGGCTGCGGCTGCCATGTCACGCTGGCCGGTCAGTGCTTTCGCCTCGGATTGATTCACCACCAACACCTGCGCCAGGCCGAAGTCAGGCAGAGCCGCCGCATCGATAGGGCTGGCGTTCAGGACGGTGCGTGCGCCATTTTCCTGTGCTGCCCGCAGGCAGGCATCTATCGCGGCGCCTCGCAAGTTTCCTTGGCAGACAACGATGTCGCCAAACGCGATTCGGCCCGCAAGTGCGGTTTGTGCGATCGGATCGAACGCCTCGCTGCAGGCGACGCCGCTGACGATGAAGTTCTCGCCGCCGGCCCCAATGACGATGGTCGAGCGGTCGCTTGGCAGGTCGAATTCAATCGCCTCGAGGTCAGACAACTCCCTGTCGAGGCGGCTCCTGATCCATGCGCCTGCGCGGTCCTTGCCGAGCGCCGTCCAAAACGTTACCGCAGCCCCCGTGCGCGCGGCGGCAACCGCCTGGTTTGCTCCCTTGCCGCCGAGGCCGTCGGCGTAGCTGCTGGCGTTCAAAGTCTCGCCGGCAGCAGGGAAGCGGCCGACGCGAAAAATCGTGTCGACGCAGGCATTGCCGACGACATGGACATGCATCGCTCAGCTCTCACCGATCGCCCAGCTCAGCATCTGCTCGAACAGGGTTTTGTAGCCTTTCCAGGCGATGAACTCCGGTGGCAGCCAATGTGGCCCGACATCGGACGTCCAGGCCACAGTGCGGCCCTTGCCATAGTGGCCGGTGACGAGCAGCGGCAGCGAGTCATAATCCGACGACACGGTTGCCAGGACTTCCGCCCCGTCTTTCAGCGTCACCTCGTTGAAGCCGAGCAGGACTGGCCAGTCCGAACCGAGACCCCTGAGGATCGGATGGTCCGAGGAGGCTTTCAGGACAGGCGAAAACCCTTCCGGCACCTCGACGCGGTCGTCGAAGGCGAGGCAGTTCACCGGCAGCGCCTCCTCGACCGGCGTCTTGCGGTAGCGCGCGCCGCCATTGATGCCCTGGAAACTGTAGTAGCCGCCGAACATCAAAAGCCCGCCGCCATCGCGCACATAATCGCGCAGCAGCCGCAGGCGGTTCGGCGTCGGCTTGGAGTGAACCCAGGTGTCGGGATGCAGAAGCAGCGTGTTGGCGCCGATGTCGGAGAGCACCACCGCGTCATAGGCCGAAAGCGCCTCCATTGTTTGCGGAAAGCTGCGCTGTGCTTCATGCGCCGGCATGAAGGTCACGTCGAAGTCGGTCGCTTTCAGCGCCGTCAGCAATTCGTCCGCCCCGGTGTGGTAGGTGACCGTCGGAAACTGGTCGAAGCCTTTGATATGGGTGGCGGTCGACACCCAGGATTCACCGGCAAGCAGGATCTTTTTCTTGGACATTTGAACTCCGTCGTAAGTCTCAGCCGTAAGTCTGGGCCTAATTCTGCCGCGAGAACACGGCTTTCGGATTGGCGATAAGCATGCGGTCGATGGCTGGCTGCTCGACGCTATGCCGTTTCAGGCGCGGTATGAAATGCTTGAGGATGTAGCCGTAGCCGAAACCGCCGAAGCGGGTCAGCATGATCTTGAGGAACACATCCTGCGACAAGAGCAGGCGATCGCCGAAGCCGGCCTCGACAAGTGTGGCGATTGCCCGCGCGTTCTCTTCGTCGGAGGGCGATTGCGCGTCCTGATCGGCATAATAATAGTCCATGCCGATCATGTCGTATTCCAGGAACGCGCCGCGCCGGGCGAGGCTTGTCTGGTAGTCGAGATCATTGTGGCTCGGGTTCATGTGACAGAGCACAGTGTGGCGAAGATCGGCGCCCTCGGCCTCCACGACATCGAGCACCTCGTGCGCCAGCCGCTCCCAGCCGGGCAGATGGATCGACAGCGGCAGGCCGGTGATGCGCGAGGCCCGCGCCGAAGCTCGCAACGACTTTCGTTCCTCCGAAGTAAAATCCTTGCTGACGCCGATCTCGCCGATCAGGCCGGCCAGGATCGGCGGCTGCGTCTCGCCGCCGCCGACGTCGTTGACGATGAACTCGGTCACCGCGTCGACATCCATCGCCTTCAGCCATTCGGGATGGGTGTGCTCCAGATAGAAGCCGGTGCCCATGACGATCTTCAGGCCGGACATGCGACTGATGCGGGCGAGCTTTTCCGGCTCGCGGCCGATGCCGATATTGGTCGCGTCGACGACGGTGTGGCCGCCGAGCGCGCGATAGCGTTGCAGCTCAGACAGCGCCAGGTCACTGTCATCGAGCGAAACATTGTCGCGATTGACGTAAGGGTTCATGCGCAATTCGCCGATGATCTCAATGTTCACCGGCTGCTCGGCGAGCGCCATGTCGTCGGGATGACAGGGACATTTCCAGCTGCGCGCACCGTCGAGCAAGATGTGCTCGTGCATCAGCGTGACGCCCATTTCTTCGACCGGAACGGGGCCGAGCACGGTCATCACATGACCGGTTTCGACTCCGATCGCCAGCCTCTGCCTGGGAGCCGCGTCATCGAAAAGATCACTCATGGGCTCAACGGCTCCGCACGGCGCCGCGGAACAGGCGGAAGTTCAGCCAGATGGCGATCAGGATGATCGTTCCGGTGACGATCGGCGTCAGGAAAGGCGACAGATGCGCCAGGATCAGGCCATTGCCGATGACGGCCACGGTAAGCGCGCCGAGAACGGTGCCGACGATCGTTCCGCGGCCGCCGAACAGGCTGGTGCCGCCAAGCACGACGGCAGCGATCACTTCGAGTTCAAATCCTTGTCCGGCATTCGACGATCCGGATCCGAGCCGGGCAGCAATGATGATCCCCGCAAGAGCTGCCGCGGCGGCGGAAATCACGTAAACGAAAAGCGTCGTCAGCCGCGTGTTCACGCCGGCGCGCCTGACCGCTTCGGCGTTGGCGCCGATGCCGGTCACGTAGCGGCCGAACGGCGTCTCGTTGAAGGCGATATAGGCGATCGCCAGCATCGCCAGCGCGATCAGCGCCGGCGCCGGCACGCCAAGCAACCAGGCGCGGCCCAGCACCGTGAAAGGGCTGCCCGGCTCGATGGGGATCGAGTAGCCGCCGGTGATCAGCAGCGCCACGCCGCGGATCACCGAAAGGCCGGCAAGCGTGACGATGAAGGCCGGGATGCCCTCATAAGCGACGAAATAGCCCTGCACCGCACCAAGCAAGGCGCCCAGCGCAAGCATGGCGAGGATGACCAGCGGCCATGGCAAACCCAGTTGCAGCAGCGTCGCCGACAGCGTTGCCACCAGTGCCAGCACGGAGCCGACCGAAAGGTCGATGCCGCCGGTGGTGATGACGAAGGTCATCGCCGCGGCGACGATCAGCAGCGGTGCCGACTGGCGCAGGATGTTCAGCAGGTTGGGCGACGTCAGAAAGGCGTCCGTCGCCACCGAGAAGATGACGCTAACGATAAGAAAGAACAGCGCGATCGACACGACACTGCCGTTGGCGAGCACCGCATCTCGCCACGTGGATTCGCGGACCCTTCGAGACTGCGCGGAGCGGGTCGAAGTCGCTTCGCTCATGCTGGCGCTCCATCGCGATAGGCGTTGGTGGCCGAACGAGCGTTGAACTTGCGGCCCACGATCAGGTTGACGACATCCTCGATATTGGTTTCGCCGATCAGTCGCTCGGCGACGTTGCGTCCTTCGTACATGACCTGAATGCGGTCGCATACGAGGAACAGATCCTGAAGCCGGTGGGTGATCAGGATGACACTGACGCCGCGGGCGCTGACGGTGCGGATCAGGTCCAGCACAGCCTCGACCTCGGCGACGGCGAGCGCCGCCGTCGGCTCATCCATGATCAGCACGGACGGCTCGAACGAGGCGGCGCGGCCGATCGCGATCGACTGTCGCTGTCCGCCGGACAGGTTTTCGACCTTGAGCCGCGTGTCTGATATAACGATGCCGAGACGGTCGAGCATCTGGCGCGTTTGCTCATGCATGCGCTTCTTGTCGAGAAAGGAAATGCCGGCGATGCGGCGGCGCGGCTCGCGGCCGAGAAAGAGATTGCCGGCGACGTCGACCGTGTCGCAGAGCGACAGATCCTGATAGACCATCTCGACGCGCGCCGCACGCGCGTCCGCCGGCGAAGTGAAGGTCACCGGCGTTCCATCGATCTCGATCGTGCCGGCATCGGGAACCACCGCTCCCGACAGCACCTTGCTCAACGTCGACTTCCCGGCGCCATTGTCGCCAACCAGCCCCAGGACCTCGCCCGGCCTCAGCACCAGCGACACGTTATCGAGCGTCTGAATGGCATTGTAGCGCTTTGAGACGCCGCTCATCCGCACCCGATAGGTCTCGCCACTGCTCATCTTGGATCCCACGGGATTGCAAGCGTCCGCGGCGTAGCCCTTCGCGGCGCCGCGGACGGGTCATCGATGCAGTCTACTGAAACATCGCGCGGTACTGTTCGACGTTGTCCTTGGTCACGATCGTCACCGGAATATTGATGATCGGCTCGACCGTTTCGCCCTTCTTGAGCTTGACCAATGCTTCGACAGCGGCCTTGCCTTCGCCGGCCGGGTCCTGCTGGACGACTGCCACCACCCAACCATCGTCGATGCCCTGAACGACCTGCTTGGTCAGGTCCCAGCCGAACACCTTGACGTCGCCGGTGCGGCCTTGGCTGGTCACGGCCGAAACAGCACCGAGCAACGCCGGCTCGCCGGTCGCATAGAGCGTCGTCATGTCCGGATTGGCGGTCATCAAATTTTCCGAAGCGCTCATTGCGGTCTCCTGGACATTCTGGCCGTCGACCGTGTCGAGGAAGGTGATCGCCAGGCCGCTGTCGGTGACCGCCTTCTTGAAACCGTCGAGCCGCTGGTTCTGGATGAACGAATTGAGCGCGCCGACAATGCCGATCTTGGCAGTGCCGCCCATCTCCGACTTCACATAGTCGGCGTAGAATTTGCCGATATCCTCGCCGGCCTTGGTGTTGTCGACGCCGATGAACGCAACGTTGTCGCCGTCGGGAATCTGCGCGTCGATGGCGATCACCGGGATGCCGGCCGCCTTCGCGGCGGTGATTGCAGGCTTGACGCCATTGACGTCGATGGCGACCAGAATGATGCCGTCGACCTTTTGTGTGATGTAGTTCTCGATCGCGTCGTTTTGCGCGCTCGGCACGTTGTTGGCATTGAAGATGACCAGCTTGGCGCCGGCGGCGTCGGCCGCCTTCTGCGCGCCCTCGTTGATCTGGTTGAAGAACAGGGCCTGCTGGTTGATGTTGACGAGAGCGAACGTATCGGCGAACGCCGATCCCATCGCTGTCGAGCAGAAGGCCAGGACGGCGGCGCAACGGAAGAGAAGTTTGAACGGACGCATTTACGGTTCCCCTTGCTTGCGGGCCAAACCTGTCAGGCTGGCCGTTGGTGCTACAGGCACAAGGCAAACATTCAAGAGACTTGAATATTTGTCAACGGATTTGATCTTTCAGCGCCCGTCAGAAGGTCGCCGGTGTGTTGACCCAAAAAATGCTGGCTCTCTCCTTGCCGATGTTGCGGTAATGGTGAGGTAGCTCCGACCTGAATACGAACGCATCGCCGGTGGCGAGATCATGGCTCTTGCCATCGACGATCAGCTTGATTCGGCCGGCAAGCACGTAGCCGACTTCCTCGCCGACATGCTGGATGGGACCTTCGCTCTCGCCGTCTGCCTCGATATGATGGATGTTGCACTGCAGCAGGTGTCCGGGCGAATATGGAATGATGCGTTCGAGCGAGATGCCCTCGCCGCGCCTCAGTGCGTCGAGCGAGATCAATGGCCGCGCGCCGGCGCGGAACACGATCGCCTCGTCGTCGTCGACCTGTTCGAACATCCAGCCGATATTGGTCTCCAGAGCCTCGACCAGGCGGTGAAGCATCGGCAGCGATGGCGAAGCCTTGCCGTTCTCGATCTTGGACAAAAGGCTCTCAGAGCAGTGCGCAGCTGTCGCCAGCGTCTTCAGCGTCATGCCCCGCGTCTGGCGGGCGAGGCGCAACCGCGTTCCAAGCCGCGCGGCATTTACGGTGGCGTCCGCGTCGGACTCCGGCCGTCGCCGATCGATTTTGTTCATCCGTTCGCCAACCATTCAACGGGACAACTGTCGCGCGAGCAAAAGACAGCCGCGACCGATTTGCAAGCTGTCAATTTCGAGCTGGCCGGGTCCCGACCGGTTTTTGATAGCACGGATAGCAACCGAGCGTCGAACACTCGCCGTCCACAGCGGCATCGGCCGTCCCTCGATCGAACCCGGCGCCGACTGGAACAGAAAGCGCTGCTCCCGATGTTCGCAGGGCTGGTTTATACGCCGGCCCGAGGCAATCCTCAAGACAGGCGCTCGGCGGAGACTCAATGCAGATAAGGGGTGCAAGGGCGTTTTGCGCGGACGAAATTCGCGCGATTCGAATTCTCGTGATCTGAACTTGACGAGGCAACAGACGGTAGCGTAGCTGTTCGCTGGAATAACGTCCTGGCCGAAGTGTGATCGACGATGTGCCGCTTTGAGGCGATGGGCAGCGTATTACGTCTCACGAGCGCCGGAAACAACCTGCCTTGAATGACGGACGGGAAAGCATGCAAGCCTGTGACGCGAAAGCGTTGTCGCGCTCGTCGAGCTGAGCATTGATGGCGGCTGTTGTGGGCGTATCCGAGATATCGACGGGAGAGCGAGATCGTTGTGACCAAGAACGTGCCGCCTCACGCAGTTGTTGCCGGAAAACCACGGGGATTGATCCAGCATATGGTTTCTCTCGATGCCTGAAGCGGCCATGACTTGGGAAGACGCCGTCCGCTGGTGCATGAGCGAGCCTTCGATGAACGAGCTCGCCCGCGCCGCCTATTTCGACGATCCGGTCGTGGCCGCGCAGCGCTATCATGAAAGCGCAGAGTTCGATGCGGTTCGCAGCATGATCCCGCGCAAGGTCGGCCGTGCTCTCGACCTTGGCGCCGGCAATGGCATCCTCTCCTATGCCCTGGCGCGCGAGGGCTGGTCGGTAACCGCCGTCGAGCCCGATCCCAGCGCCCTTGTCGGTGCCGCCGCAATCCGGACGCTTGCCGACAAAACAGGCACGCGCATCGATGTGATCGAAGCGTTCGGCGAGGCTATCCCGTTGACCGCCGCCGGCTATGACCTGGTCGTCGCCAGGCAAGTGCTGCATCACGCGCATGACCTTCCGGCGTTCTGCGGTGAGGTTGCGCGCCTCTCTCGCGAGGGCGCGACGTTCCTGTCATTGCGCGACCATGTGATATCCGGGCCGCAACAGCTGGAACCGTTTCTGCGCTCTCATCCGCTGCATCACCTCTACGGCGGGGAGAACGCTTTCACGCTGGCGGCCTACCGCGCTGCGTTGCAGGGGGCGGGGCTTACGATCGATCGCGAAATGAACTCTTTCCAATCGGTTGTGAACTATGACCCGATGACGGCTTCCGAAATTCGCGAAAGGCTCGCGGCAGTCTTCGGCCCAGTGTCAGGGCTGGTCCGCACGGCCCTGTCTCCACTGCCTTTCGGTGCCGTTGCCCGAGCAGCGGCATTGCTGGACCGCCGGCCTGGGCGCCTGGTCTCTTTCCTTTGCTACAAGCAAGGGAAGGGCTGATCTGGTGGCGCAGCTGAAAGAGGCGAGGCCTGTTTGGGTGACTGGAGCCGGCGGCTTCATTGGCCTGCATTTATCGCGATTTCTTGCCGGAGAAGGCCATCATGTCCTCGGCTTCGGCCGAAGCGAAGCCCCTGGGTTCGCGGCGGCGACCGGCGGCGCATTCTTTTCCGGCGGAGTGACCGCGCAAACGATGGACGCGGCTCTGGCCGTACACGGCCGACCGGCAGCCGTTTACCATCTGGCAGGCGGCGCTACCGTCGGGCAGTCGATTGCCGATCCGCTGAAGGATTTTGAACAAAGCGTCGTTTCCGCGGCTTGTGTCCTCGATTTCCTGCGTCGCCACGCACCCGATGCCTCAGTCGTTCTGGCGTCCTCCGCCGCCGTCTATGGCGGCGGCCACTTCGGCCCCATCAGCGTCGATGCCGCACTCGAGCCGTACTCACCTTATGGTCATCACAAGCGAATGGTTGAGGAGCTTGGCCGGTCGTATTGTGCCGCATACGGCCAGCCGGTCTCGGTGGCTCGCCTCTTTTCGGTCTATGGAGAAGGATTGCGCAAGCAACTGCTCTGGGATCTCTGCGGCAGGCTCGCGGCAGGCGAAACCGACATTGTGCTTGGCGGCACGGGTACGGAAATGAGGGATTGGCACCATATCTCGGACGTTGTGCGGTTGATCCATCAAATTTTGCCTGCCGGCGAACCGCGCTTCGCCATCTATAATGGCGGTGCGGGCGCTGCTGCACCCGTCAGCACGATTTCCAGCATGGTTCTGGAGGCCTGGGGAGGGAACCATCGCCTCTCGTTTTCTGGAAAATCTCGTCGGGGCGACCCTGTCAATCTGATCTCGGATCAATCCGGCGTCCCGGATGGGCTTCAGTTGCGGGTGCCGCTCAGCAGGGGCATTGCTGGCTATGTCGATTGGTATCGCGCTGAAATTCTCGCCGAGCCGGTCGGCCATTTGCGACGCTCCGCGCCTTGATTACCGTCGGCTTCACTCTCATCGGCCGCGGAACTTGGTCAGGCGGCGAGTCCTATCTACGCAACATGCTGAGCGTCGTCGCCTCCGAGCTGCGTGGCAAGGTGCAGGCGAAACTGTTTCTCACACCCGAGCAGCATTCAAGCATTGGCGCGTCCTTCGATCATATGTTGGCCGCACCCGCTATCGTTGATAACCGGGTCACGGGCGCCGGCCTCGGCAGGCGAGGGCTGATCGCACTCGCTGGCGGAAGTGACCGTGCCTTCGCGGACCTTGTCGCTGCGCAAGGTATCGATGTTGTGTTTGAAGTCGCCCAGTGGTTCGGCAACCGGTTTCCAATACCGGTTGTTTCCTGGATTCCGGATTTCCAGCACCGTCGCCTGCCGCACCTCTTTCCGCGCAGCGCCTGGTGGCGCAGGGATCTCGGCTACCGCCTGCAGACGTCCGGGAATCGCACCATAATGCTCTCGAGTGGGGATGCGCTGGCGGACTGCGAAACATTCTATCCAGCCTCGCGCAACAAGACCGCCGTCGTACGCTTCGCTATCGATCTCGATCCAGGCGCCATCCTGGCGCGTGCCGATGAGGCGCGCCAGGCGCATGGGCTGCCCGGGCGTTTCTTCTATCTCCCCAATCAGTTCTGGGTCCACAAGAACCACAGGCTGGTCATAGAGGCATTGAAGCATATAAACCAGATCGGAGCGCTGGCCTCCTTGCCGCCGGTAATCCTCTCCGGCCGCACCACGGATCCCCGCGATCCGACATTTTTCAGGCGTCTGATGGGCCTTGCTGAAACAGATGGACTTGGAAGCCATTTTCGACACCTCGGCTTGATTCCCTATGACGATGTCGTCGCCCTGACCGGCGCTGCTGACTACCTTCTGAATCCTTCGCACTTCGAGGGGTGGTCGACCACGGTCGAGGAAGCGAAGTCGCTGGGCACGCCGATGCTGCTGTCCGACATTCCACTGCATCGCGAGCAGGCGCCGGAATCGCTCTTCTTCGCACCCGATAGTGCGAAAGCGCTGGCACAGCGTCTCCTCGAAGCTGGGCGGCGCCCCCGCTTGGCCCGCGACAGTGTCGCCGCGCTGCAAAGTCGGCAACAAATGCGCCGCCGAGACTATGCCGCAGCGCTCCTTGCTTTGTTCGAAAATGCCAGAGGTGTTACCCCATGACCGAGCGGATCGTCAGTTTTGTCATGAGCGGCGGTATTGGCTCACGGCTGTGGCCGCTGTCGCGCGAGGACAATCCCAAGCAGTTCCATGATTTTTCCGGCGATGGCTCGATGCTGGTCAAGACGCTGCGGCGGCTGACGGCGCGGCCGGACGGCGAAACGCCGGTCTTCCTGATCGCCTCGGAGCGGCACGCCGACCGCGTCCACGCCGATCTCGCCGGCATCGACCTTTCCGGCGGCGGCCCCTTGTTCGAGCCGACCGGACGCAACACCGCCGCCGCCGTCGCCTTGGCGACCCTGCGAACCCTCTCCGAATTTGGCGACAGCCTGGTGCTGGTGGTGCCGTCCGATCATGAGATCACGACCGCGCGACAATTCTGGCAGAGCGTGGAAAACGGCACCGCGGCGACGCGTGCCGGCCGGCTGGTGGTATTCGGCATCAAGCCCGGCCACCCCGAAACCGGTTACGGCTATATCGAGATCGCCGGCGAGAAGGATGGCATCTGCGATGTCTCGCGTTTCGTCGAGAAACCGGACCTCGCGACCGCGCGGAGCTATCTGGCGGCCGGCAACTTCTACTGGAACACCGGCATCTTCCTGTTTCGCGCCAGCGCCATGCGCGACGCCTTCACGGCTTTCGAGCCCGAAATCTGGAAGGCCACCGAAAATGCCTATCAGGCGGCGACGTCAGATCTTTCCGGTCTCTATATGCCTCTGGAACTCTACGCCGCCATTCCGTCGACGTCGATCGACTATGCGATCATGGAGCGCGCCAGCCATATCGCCATGGTGCCGGCCGGCTTCCGCTGGAACGATCTCGGTTCCTGGCAATCGCTGCTCGATGTCGGCCCCTCCGACAATGACGGCAATGTCATCGTCGGCGATGTCGTCGCCATCGACTGCGAGAACTCCTACATCCGCAGCGACAGTCGCCTGCTCTCGGCCATTGGCTTGAAGGACGTTGCCATCGTCTCGACCGCCGATGCCACCTTCGTCGCCCCGGTCAGCCGCAGCCAGAACGTCAAGAAGATCGTCGAGCAGCTCGAAAAGAGCGGCCGGCTGGAAACCAGGTTCACGCCCGCCGACGACCGCGTCATCGAAAGCGGCGCCTGGCGCCGTCGTGTGCACCACTGGCTGTTTGAAGAGACGGTGCCGCTATGGTCGACGGTCGGGGTCGATGAGCGCCATGGCGGTTTTCACGAGGCGCTCGGCTTTGACGCCACACCGCTGAAGAAGCCCAAGCGCATGCGCACCATGGCCAGGCAAGTCTACGCCTTCGCTGTCGCCAGGGCGCGCGGCTGGGACGGGCCCGCCGACCGGTTGATCGGCCACGGCCTCGAATTCATGGCCAGGAACGGCCGCACCGACAATGGCGGCTGGGTGCGCACGCTCAATGTCGACGGCACGGTCGCCGACGCAGCCGAGGATGCCTATGATCATTCCTGCGTGCTGCTGGCGCTGGCGCATGCCCATATGGTCGGCAATCCTGATGCATTGCGGCTTGCCGCAGAAACGTTTTCGTTCCTCGACGCGCATCTCGAGGACCACCGCATGACCGGCTTTCTCGAAACGTCGAGCGGCGTGGGCGAACGCCGTTCCAACCCGCACATGCATCTGCTCGAGGCTTTTCTGGCCTGGCATCAGGCGACCGGCGAGCTCGCCTATCTTCGTCGCGCCGCGCGCATCGTCGATCTGTTTCGCAGCCATTTCTTCGATCCGGAAAGCTGGACGCTAGGCGAGTATTTCGATGCCGAGTGGAGGCCGGCGGAGGGCGAGAAAGGTGCCTGGACGGAACCCGGCCACCATTTCGAATGGGCCTCGCTGCTGGTCGACTTCACCGGGCGCAGCGGCCAGAGTGACCTGGCCGGCTTTGCCAGAAAGCTCTATGCGTCGGCCATCGCCAACGGCCTCAATCGCGCCACCGGCCTCGCCTATGGCGCCGTCTCGCGGCAAGGCTTGCCGCTCGACCTTGTCTCGCGCAGTTGGCCGCAGGCGGAAGCAATCAAGGCGGCGATTGCACTGGACGGTTCGGGCGGCCCCGACCTCAAGCCCGAGATCGAAGCGCGTGTCGGCCGCCTGTTCCGCTGGCACATCAATCCGGCGCCGCTCGGCCTGTGGATAGACCGGATCGACGAGCGAGGCCGCTCGCTGGCGACCGATGTGCCGGCAAGCATCTTTTATCATCTGGTTTGCGCGCTGACCCAATATCTTGACAGCACCGCCGGCGAAGCACGATAGGGCAGTTGACGAAATTTCTTCGATTAAAATGGATGCCAGGCGACGATAAGTCGTCCGGACGTCTCCGCCAGAGGTGATAGAGACATGCTTGGCAGCGGCGGGAGTGAGGATTTTGTCGTTCAACAAACTAAGCTTTTTGGCACTCCTTGCCCTGGCGTTTGCGGTTGGCTTCTTTGCCATCATCGTGGAAAAAGGGACGCCCCGTCGCCCCCCACCGCCAAAGCCACAAGCCGCGATAGAGCCGTTTGATGGCAAGCTTTTCATCCAGGCGGTCGATGATCTTCGCGTCGGCAACCGCAAAATTGTGCTATGCGGCGTGGCGTTTACCAAGCCTCAATCTCTGCGTGCCATCGTAACGGACGCGGCGCGCCGGGACTACCAGGGGCTCGCCCTGACTTGCAAGCCGGTCGGCATGGGGACGCCTTGCGACGGCAATGTCGCCTCGAAGTTCGGTGATGCCATCGTTGTGCCTCACGTCCGATGGCGCGGATTTGGCCGCCAAACTTGCCGAGAACGGCATCTTGTGCGGACAGCCGGCGCAGGCAGGTTCGACCTACAAATCTTGCCTGTCAGGCTCATAGTTCACGCCGACTGCCTGTTATAAAACGAAAGACAGAATGTGCGATAACGCCCCACGTTAAACAGAGTCGTCCACAATCCCTATACCAAAGCATCGGCGCGATGGCCCTCAAACGCCACCAAATAAACTTGCCTTTCCGACAAGTTCCATAGGGGGCCGGCGCGAAAATGGTAGAATCAAATCCGGCAAGCGAGTGTGTCCAATGAAACACATGAGAAACCAAAAAATCATCTCGCACCTGCGTAGCATGTTGGAATCAACGCAAAAAGCTGTTACGCGCATGATCAATACCTTGGTGCCCGGGGCCGAGGTACGGCGGGACAAAAAGGATCGAAACGAATGAACCTCACTGTAAAAGTTGCTTTGGCCGGAATTGTCGCCTCGATCGGTTTCAGCCCGGTTTCGTCTTTCGCTCAGGATGCGTCTTGCACCTGCATGACACCCTATCAGGGAGCGGCGAGTTCGATTGGTTCCATCGGGCAGGCCAATGGCGACGTAATGGTTTCGCAAGCCGCCGGCTATGGCCCGGCAAAAGCAGGAAATGCGCTGGATTTCGGCAGCCGCATAGTGGTCGGTGCCAAGGGGGCGGCCTCTGTTAATGTCGGTGGCTGCAACCTGGATGTGCCTGCGAATTCAAGCCTCGACATTTCTCGTGTCGAGAATAATATCTGCCTGAAAGTTGTGGGCTCCGAGCAGACGGCTGGCGCCGTTAGTTCCGAGCATACGGGTCAGATTCCCCCGGGCGACAACAACCGGTCCAACACTCCGCTCTTTATTTTTGGCGGCATGGCAGGTGCGGCTGGTATCCTTGCTGCAACGCAGGATGACGGCAAAGGCGGCGGCGGCGTCAGCCCTTAAGCCGCCCAGTAGACAATATAGCAGGGGCGTGTGACTCCCTCTGCTGTATTGCCGGTGCCGCAGTGCCTTCGCGCACTGGCTGGAGCTGGAGGTGTTGATGGAATTCATTCACCATACCGCTCGCTGTCAGCGAATAGCTTGAATCTGGCATCTGCCGCATTGTATGGACTTGACGAATGCGTCATTCGCTATCGTGCGGGTGGCGCATTTACCTTTTATTCGGGAGAAATCGTCACGTTGCTTCAGTGTGGCCACAAACGTCAATGATCGACCTGCATTCCCACATCTTGCCTGGTCTTGACGACGGCTCGCCCAGTCTTGCTGAATCGCTTGAAATGGCGCGGCTGGCGGTGGCCGACGGAACGACCCATATGGCGTGTACGCCGCATATCGTGCCAGGCATGTACGAAAACGGATCGGCAAATATTGCCCGCGCGGTTCAAGAGTTGGAACAGGCGCTGCGCCACGCGGAAATACCGCTTGCTCTTTACGTTGGCGCCGACGTGCATATAGCGCCGGATCTGCCGGAGCAATTGGCGCTGGGTAGCGTGCCGACCTTGAACAGATCGCGTTATTTTCTATTCGAGCCGCCGCATCACGTCTTGCCGCCAAGGCTGGAAGATTTCGCTCTGCGCCTCATAAACGCCGGGTTCGTTCCGATTCTTACCCATCCTGAGCGGCTGACATGGATCAAGGCAAACTACGACGTTGTTGAGAAATTGAATGCAGTGGGTTGCCTGATTCAACTTACCGGAGACTCGATCGTTGGTGTTTTTGGACGCACGGCGCTTTACTATTCGGAAAAGCTGATTGACGAGGGTAGGGTAGATATTATCGCTTCGGACACCCACGGCGCCACCCGCCGGCGCCCTGGGCTTTCGCAGGCGGTTGCCCTTGCCGCGAAGCGATGTGGGGAAGATGAGGCCCGCAATATGGTGTTGAAACGCCCAGGCGAAATATTGGCGAACCGGCCCCTCGAGCCGGTCGGAAGAGCACGCTCGAAAAAGCCAGGCCCCGGCAACGTCGGTCGCTTTGCAGGATTGGGTCGCCTGTTGAAGGGGGGGGCAGCGTAATGGGCGGGTTTCATTTCGCAAAAAATCATACGGGCGCGATATGTGCCTTGCTCGCTTCGCTGTCGATGTCTGCCTGCACGAGCGCCTCGTCGACGACATCATCGTCTTCGCCGACATCGGTTGATGCGCTGCAACTGACGTCATCGTCGGCGCCGCTCTCCGGCGGCGGCGCCTTGCAGGTCGTAAAGGAACTGCCTGCGCAAAACAGCCAGAACGGCAACGAGCAGCCCTTGTCGCCCAATGATGTGCTGGAGGTGAATGTGTTCCAGGTCGACAATCTGAACAGAACCGTTCAAGTCGACGCTGGAGGACAAATTTCGCTTCCACTTATCGGAACCGTCACCGCGGCCGGGAAGACCGTCCGTCAGCTGGAGCAGGAAATCGAAACGGCTTACGGCGCCAACTATCTGCAGTCGCCCGATGTGTCGGTCTTCGTCAAGGAATCGATCGGACAGCGCATTACCGTCGATGGCGAAGTCACCAAGGCTGGTATTTTTCCGGTATCGAGCAATTCGTCTCTCATCGATGCGATCGCCCTTGCCGGAGGGTTCAATGCCGTTGGCGATGCGAAAAAGGTCTTTGTCTATCGCAATGTCGGCCAAAATACTCTGGTCGCAAATTACAATGTGGAGCAGATTCGCGCCGGCAAGAGCCGCAACCCACGCATCTATGGTGGCGACAAGATTGTCGTCTTCGCCTCGAAATCGAAAATTGCCATGAACAACCTCAAGGACGCCCTCGGCGTCGCCTCGAGTGCAGCCAGAATTGCGGTCGTCCCGGGATTGTAAATCACGGCCGGTTAAAATTAAGCCCAGAGACAAACCCAAGGTTGTCACGCAATGCTCGATCGCAATCGACAGCATCAAATTGCAGGCCCCGGACATGGCCAAGCCTTGTCTGCCGACCTGTATTATGACGGTGCGCAAAACTATAACCCCTATGGTCGCGATCACGCCGAGCAGGACGAGCGCTTCAATCCACTCAAACTGTTGTTTTACGCTGTCCAGTATCGGTGGCTGATACTGATGATGGTAGCGGGCGGACTTGTTGCTGGCGTCGTCGTAACCATGATGCAGACGCCAAAATATCGGGCGACAACGCAATTGGAAGTGCTGGTTCCTTCCGCCAAGGTGTTTCAGGACATTGAGGTGGTTTCTGAAACCAGCGACATGCGCGCCTTTCAAACCGCTCGGGAAAAGCTGAAGAGCCGGGCTTTGGCGCAGCGCGTGGTGTTCCAACTGGGGCTTAGCGAAAAGCCGGACTTCCTGTTCCCGACCCCGAATTTCTCGCCTAGCAACGTCTTCTATCGTGCGTTCGGAATTTCCAAATCGCCTTCCATAGAGGAGAAAACCCCGGAGGAACGTGAGGAAATTGCGATAGGTCGGGTTATGAATGACCTCACGGTCACTCTGGTCACGAACACAAGCCTGCTGTCGATTGCGTTTGTCGACCAGAGCCCGAAATATGCAAGTGATATAGCCAATCAAGTTGCGCAAAGTTTTATCGACCAGCGCCTCGATCAAACCAGCGAAACGTCCGACCTGGCGCGGCAATTCATCCAGGAACAGGTCTTGCAGGTAAAGCAAAAGCTTCAGAAGTCCGAAGAGGAACTCGTCGCCTATGCAAAGGATGCGGGCATCACGATAACCGGCGAAGAAAAATCGCTGATAGGGTCGAACATCGAGACTCTCAACACCGCGCTCGCGACAGCAATCCAGGAACGTCTCGATGCCGGACGGATGGTGGACCAGATAGACAAGGGCCGCGGATCGAGTCTCGGCCCAGTTCTGGAGAGCGAAGGTCTGCAGAAAATCACCGAGAAGCTGTCGGATTTGACCAGCCAGTACCAGCAGAAGTTGGGTATATTGAAGCCCGGTTTTCCAGAGATGCAGCAGCTTCAGGCGCAGATCAAGGAACTGCAGCGGCTTTATAACAACGGCGTTTTGACGATAACCGATTCACTGCGGCAGAAATACCAGGAGGCTCAGAACAAGGAAGCCGACCTTAAGTCAAAACTTGCCGAGATGGAGATGCAGCAAGTCATCTTCAACGATAAAAACATTAAATACACAATCTTGAAGCGAGAAGTTGATTCGAACCGCTCGCAATATGACAATTTGATTGCCAAGTTGAACGAGGTTGGCGTGAGCTCGGAGCTCAAGACACAAAGCGCTGCAATCGTCGATTTCGCGACGCTGCCCAATCGCCCTTATTCTCCACGATTGACCATCAATCTTGCGGTCGCTCTGGCTCTTTTCCTGGCGCTCAGCGCGTCAATTATTTACATCATCGAGTTGTTGAACAACACCTTCACCAATCCTGAGCAGATCGAAAAGGAACTGGGATTGGCGATGCTCGGCATCCTGCCGCTTGTCGATGACCGGGAACTCATAGCCAGCATCGCCGACCCAAAATCAGGACTGTCCGAGGCCTACCGTTCGCTTCGAACATCGCTTCAGTTTTCCGGGGCCGAAGGCGCGCCGCGATCGTTGCTGGTCACGAGTTCGGAACCCTCCGAGGGCAAGTCGACCACCTCGTTCAAGCTCGGACAGGATTTTGCCGCGCTCGGTGCCAGGGTTCTCATTGTCGACGGCGATCTTCGAAAACCCAACCTTCACCGGCTGTTTGGGCTCGACAACACGATTGGCCTGAGCAATCTCTTGACGAACACCGTCCGCAAGGAGGATCTGGCAAGCATTTTCAGGGCGACGAAATATCCCAATGTGACCGTCCTGACTTCCGGAACGATCCCGCCGAACCCCGCGGACCTGCTCTCTTCACCAAAGATGGCGCTGATCATCACCAATCTCGGCAAGCGCTTCGACCTTGTCATAATCGATGCCCCGCCGGTCGTCGGCCTTTCAGATGCGCCCATCCTCAGCCGGCTTGCCGAGGGCACATTGATGGTCATTTCTACCAACCAGGTCACGCGCAAGTCGGCGAAGACAGCGTTGAAGCGCTTGCGGGCCGCCGGCGCGAATGTGGTCGGAGCCGCGATGTCGAAGTTTGCAGTGAACAAGTTCGATTACAACTACGCCTACAAATACATGAACTACCAGTATTACGACTATGGCACCCCGAAGCTTGAGGGCAAAGTCGATGATGGAGCAGACCAGCCCGCTTATGCAAAATCTCCGGCGTTCAGGCGTTTGGTTCGCCGCATCCGTTCTGGTGTTGGCGGCTTCGTCGATCGGGCTAAGTCGGTTTCTTGAAACCGAAACGCCAACCGTTTCCCTCGCGCTGGATCCGTTGAACGTCAATGCCTTGATAGGCGAGATTACTCACGACCTGAACGATACAAGCAATGCTTCCGATCTCGAGGCCATGCTTGCCAAGCTCGAAAGCGCGCTTCGCTTTGACCTTGCGGACGCACGTCTGTACAGCCTGATCGGCGAGATCAAGTACCGGAAGGGTGAAAAAGATCAGGCCTATGAGTTTTTCGATCAAGCTCGAAATTTATCCAAGACCGAAATCCTCGCGCTCCAGAGGTCAATAGGCCGCTCCATCGAAATAGGCGATCTGTCCGGGGCCGTCCGCGAGATCGATATTTTGCTGCGGCGATGGCCAGATCAATTTCCTGATATCGCCGAGGGGCTGCCGACAATCCTCTCGAATCCCGATGGATATCAGGCTGTGCTGGCAGCCATCAGGGCCGCGGCGCCCTGGAGGTCCAATCTGTTGGTCACGCTGGGGAAAACCCCCGACGGGCTCGATTTCGCAAATCGGTTGCTGCTCGATTTGACTGGGTCAAGTGCGCCACCAAACTCGAGCGAGGTGTCCTATCTGATCCACAGCTATTTTGGTCAGAAAAAATATGAACAAGCGTATCGGTTGTTTCTTTTCAGTCTGTCCGATCAAGAACGGAAATTGGGCGGATACATTTTCAACAGCGCATTTGAGCCTCTATCCAGCGGCAAACCTTTTGATTGGCAGGTCGGCGATCAGTCGGGTCTCGAAGTTACGCTTGCAACGGCTCAAAATGCGGTTGAAGGTGAGGGGGGGGCGACGGTCCGCTTCCTGAATACGCCGGTCAAGAACGCAGCGCTTCAGCAGTATATCCAACTGCCTCCTGGCTCCTACAAGGTTTCTCTGGCTGCGTCTGCAAGAAACCTGAAGCTTCCAAAGGAGTTGTTCTGGTCGATCAGGTGTGTGGGGCCTGCTGGCGAAATAGCGCGGTTCCATATACCGGACGGTACATACAATCGCCAGGCGCTCAGTCAGGAGTTTTCGGTTGGGCCGACTGGGTGCCCCATGCAATTATTGAAGCTGGAAACTGCCGCCATTGCCGAGAGCTGGCGCTTTCGCTATGTCGGCACATTGGTAATGCACAAATTGAGCATCGAGAGACTTTCATCTTGAGCGACCGGCCATCGGAATGGGATAAATATCTCCTCGGATCGGTTCTGTTTATAGCGCTGCTGATCGGCGGCGGCACTGCAAGCGGGCTTTACACGGACACGCTGATCGAGGTTGCGGCAATTGTCTCGGCAGCGGCGGTCTTTTCACAGGCCTCTGGCCAAAGGACCCCCCATTCTGTTCTGTGGCTGCTTGTCTTCGCTGTGGCGCTGGCAGTTCTGCAGATCATTCCGTTGCCTGCGGCGATATTCAGCGGATTGCGACCGGAACTGCTGCTCGCAGACTCCGAGCTTGTAGGGGAATCCCAATTTCGTTTCGTCAGTGTCGGCGTTGGACGGACGATCGAATGTCTGTTGTTTCTGGTAGCGTTGGCGGCGTTTTTTTTGAGCGTTTTGCGTTTGCGTGCCGAGCAAGTCCCTGCGCTTCTGCCGTTCTTTTTTATGGGTGTTATCTGCAACGGCTTAGCGGGCGCGATTCAATATTCGCTCTCGGACGACATTGCCATAAAGGGATTGTTGCCGTTCACGATAAATGCCGGGCTTTTTGCCAACGAGAATCATTTTGCAGCATTGCTTTTCGTGTCTATCCCCATCGTCGTTTATTATGGTCTGTTCCGAGGACATCTTTTGTCGGGATCGCTCGGGCTGGCCACGCTTTTGCTGCTCCTTTTGGCTGTCGGTTCGCGTGCCGGCGTTCTGATCGGATTAGCGATCACCGTGCTGTCCATAGTCTTTCTTTCAACGCGTTCCAGGGTGAGTGGACTCAGCATCGTTGCCGTTTTCATAGCACTTTCAGTGTTTACGATAGGCGCATGGACGAAGATCGAGGCCGAAGCGATTGACCCGGATTTCGGGCGAGGAGAGATTGCTCGCACCACCATTGAGGGGATCAAAGAGAATTGGGCAACCGGCGTTGGGTTTGGAAATTTTCAAAAGGCCTACCAGATATATGAAAAGGAAGGGATGATTTTCAGGCAATATGTAAATCATGCTCACAACGAGTATCTTGAAATCGCTTTCGAAGGCGGAGTTCTTGCTGTTCTATTGATGGCGCTTTATTTCGTGATTCTTTTCATGGCGCTTGCTAGAGTTCGTCGCGATCCCCTTCAAAAGGCGGCGTTTCTCTCCGTGTTTTTTCTTCTCATTCATTCACTCGTCGATTATCCGTTGCGGACCGAGGCGCTTGCAATGACGTTTGCCTTTATGAACGCTATTATCTTCCACAAAGGATTTGCAGCCCGCCAGAAGAGTGAATTGATCGAGATCGACCACAACGGTGAAAAATTACTTGTTCCCATCGGAACGCCGTCCTAGCGCCTCTTGGCGACGGCCCTGCGATCTGGGCAGGAATTTCCGGGTTCTGGTCCCTGCGTGGAAAATTCATTCTCGAACCACTCCAGCGCAGGTCTGTCTTGCATTGTTATAGATAATGGCGATCTGCTAGAACGCCTGCACGAAAACCAGAAGTGAAGCTTGATCCGGGCCGCTGAAAAATTGCGCCTGATGCATCGATGCAAGATCCGGCCGGCACGAGAGAACGCTTAAAGTCCATGAACATCGCGCTTACGCATCTGCAGCGGCTTGAAGCCGAATCCATCCATATCTTTCGCGAGGTTGCGGCGACCTTCGCCAAGCCGGTGATGCTCTATTCGGTCGGCAAGGATTCCTCCGTGCTGATGCATCTTGCGATGAAGGCGTTTTATCCGGCCAAGCCGCCCTTTCCCTTTCTCCACGTCGACACAACCTGGAAATTCCGCGAGATGATCGCCTTTCGCGATCAGATGGCGCAAAAGCTCGGCTTCGATCTCCTGGTGCATGTCAACGGCGATGGTGTGCGCGACAATATCAATCCCTTCGATCATGGCTCCAACACCCATACGCATGTGATGAAGACCGTGGCGCTACGCCAGGCGCTCGACAAATACGGCTTCGATGCAGCCTTCGGCGGGGCGCGACGCGACGAGGAGAAATCGCGCGCCAAGGAGCGGATCTTCTCTTTTCGCAATGCCCAACACGTCTGGGATCCGAAGAACCAGCGGCCGGAGATGTGGAAGATATTCAACACCCGCATCGCGACCGGTGAATCGATCCGGGTGTTTCCGTTGTCGAACTGGACCGAACTCGATATCTGGCAGTATATTCTCCAGGAAGACATCCCGATCGTGCCGCTCTACTTCGCCAAGGAGCGACCGGTCGTCGAACGCGACGGCATGCTCATTCTGAAGGATGACGACCGTATGGAACTGCGTCCCGGCGAGACGGTTGAGAACCGGCTGGTGCGGTTCCGCACGCTCGGCTGCTATCCGCTGACCGGCGCGATCGAATCGGACGCCGACACGCTGGAGGCCATTGTCGGCGAAATGCTCACGGCGCGCACCTCCGAACGGCAGGGCCGCCTGATCGACCGTGATGAAGCCGGCTCGATGGAAAAAAAGAAGCGCGAGGGGTATTTCTGAGCATGCGCCACATGACGGCCGAGAGCCTCGCCCCCACCGACGGCATTCGCGATTATCTGGCGGTGCAGGAACAAAAATCGCTGCTGCGCTTCCTGACCTGCGGTTCGGTGGACGACGGCAAGTCGACGCTGATCGGGCGCCTGCTTTCGGACACCAAGCAGATTTTCGAAGACCAGCTTGCTGCGCTCGAGCGTGATTCGCGCAAGCATGGGACCACGGGCGACGACGTCGATTTCGCTCTGCTGGTCGATGGCCTCGAGGCCGAGCGCGAGCAGGGCATCACCATCGATGTCGCCTATCGCTTTTTCGCCACGCCAAAACGTAAATTCATCGTTGCCGATACGCCTGGCCACGAACAATACACGCGCAACATGGCGACGGGCGCGTCGACCGCCGATCTGGCCATCGTTCTGATCGACGCCCGGCAAGGCGTGCTGCGCCAGACAAGGCGCCACTCGATCATCGCCTCGCTGCTCGGCATCCGGCACATTGTGCTCGCCGTCAACAAGATCGACCTCGTCGGCTTCGACAAGACGGTGTTCGAACGAATCATCGAGGACTATCGGCAATTTTCGCACAAGCTTGGCTTCGAGACGATCGTGCCCATCCCGATGTCTGCCCGTTACGGCGACAACGTCACCAGCCGCTCGGATAAGACGACGTGGTATTCCGGCCCGACGCTGATCGAACATCTGGAAGCCGTGTCAGTCGATGAAGCCGTTGTCGAACTGCCGTTCCGTTTTCCGGTGCAGTATGTGAACCGCCCCAATCTCGATTTTCGCGGTTTTGCCGGCACGATTGCGTCCGGCTCCGTCTCACCAGGCGACGAGGTCGTTGTCGCCAAATCCGGCAAGTCCGCTCATGTCAGGCGCATCGTCTCGCATGGCGGCGATCTGAGCCAGGCGGTCGCCGGCCAGGCCATCACCCTTGTTCTCGACGACGAGGTCGAGGTCTCGCGCGGCAACATGCTGGTGTCGCCGGCGGCGCGGCCGCAGGTCGCCGACCAGTTCGCCGCCAACATCGTCTGGTTCGACGAGCACGCGCTGCTGCCGGGCCGCTCCTATATCCTGCGGACCGAGACCGATCAGACCAGCGCTACCGTCACCGACCTGAAATACCGCGTCAACGTCAACGATTTTGCCCATGAGGCGGCCAAGTCGCTAGAAATGAACGAGGTCGGCATTTGCAACATCTCGACGCGGGCGCCGATTGCCTTCGATACGTTCGCCGAGAACCGCACGACCGGCGCCTTCATCCTGATCGACCGCATCACCAACGCCACGGTCGGCGCCGGCATGATCCTGCATTCGCTGCGCCGCGCCGAAAACATCCACTGGCAATCGCTCGATGTCGGCAAGCACGGCCGCGCCGATCTGAAGAACCAGCGGCCTGCCGTGTTCTGGTTCACCGGGCTCTCGGGGTCGGGCAAGTCGACCATCGCCAACCTTTTCGAGAAGAAGCTGTTCGCCACCGGCCGCCACACCTACATCCTGGACGGCGATAATGTCCGCCACGGGCTCAATCGCGATCTTGGCTTCACCGACGCCGATCGCGTCGAAAACATTCGCCGCGTGGCCGAAGTGGCGCGCCTGATGGCCGATGCCGGGCTGATCGTCATTGTTTCCTTCATTTCGCCATTCAGCGCCGAAAGGCGCATGGCCAGGGAGTTGATGGCCAACGGTGAATTCGTCGAGGTGTTTGTCGACACACCTTTTGAGGAATGCGCCAGACGCGATCCGAAGGGTCTCTATGCGCGGGCATTGAATGGCGAAATCAAGAATTTCACCGGCGTCGATTCACCGTATGAAGCCCCGGAAAATCCCGAAATCCATCTCAAGACACTCGGCAAGTCTGCCGAGGAGATGGTAGAGGCCCTGGAACTCTGGCTGAACGAGCGCGACATTGCCGAAAACCAATACGATAGCGGCGGCGGTATCTGACGACAAAGCGATGCTCGGGGTGTTCGAGCGCCTTGCCCTGGCGGCGGGGCGAGAGGTGATGCGTGTTTTTGATGCCGGCTGCGCGGTCGACCAGAAATCAGACAACTCGCCAGTGACCGAAGCCGATCGCGAGAGCGAAAAGATCATTCTCGCCGGGCTGCGCGCCGCCTTCGCCGATATCCCTTGCGTGGCTGAGGAAGAGGCATCGGCCGGCATCGTGCCGCCGGACCTCGACGACGCCTTCTTCCTGGTGGACCCACTCGACGGCACCAAGGAATTCGTCAACCGCAGGACCGACTTCACCGTCAACATCGCGCTCGTTCGCCACGGCGTGCCGGAGATCGGTGTGGTCTTTGCGCCATGCACCGGACGCTTCTTTTCCGGCCGGCCGGGCAGGGCGGAAGCAATCGATATCAATGGCGATTACCAGATCATTGGCCGTCGGCCGATTTCGGCCAGAACGGGCGTGGCGCCACTGACCGTCGTCGCCAGCCGGTCCCACAACACGCCCGAGACCGAAGCCTATATCCGCACGGTGGGCGCTGCCGAGATCGTCTCGGTCGGCTCGTCGCTGAAATTCTGTCTTGTCGCCAGCGCCGAGGCCGACGTCTATCCGCGCTTCGGCCGCACCATGGAATGGGACACCGCGGCGGGTGACGCGGTGCTGCGCGCCGCAGGCGGGATGACGCGCTCGCTCGATGGTCAGCCGCTGGCCTACGGCAAGCGCAACCAGAGCGATGACGTGGATTTTGCCAATCCGCATTTCATCGCCAGCGGGAAGAGCGCGGGCCAGTAATCTCCCCCTCAAGGGGGAGATCGCGCGCCTACGCGGCGGCGATTTGCGCCGAATTCGAGCCGATATAGTTCCGAATGGTCTCGATGATCCGGTCCTGGTCGGCCTCGCTCAGATAGGGATGCATGGGCAGGCACAGGATACGCTTCGGCAGCTCCTCAGAAACGGCAAGACCTGTCGGCGTGCGCGGATGGTCGCGGTAGGCGATCTGGCTGTGCAGCGGCTTCACATAATAGATCACCGACGGGATGCCTTTTTCGCCGAGATGCGCCTTCAGCCCGTCGCGCTTCGGCGTCTCGATGGCATATTGCGCCCAGGCCGAACGGCCGCCGTCCAGGTTGCGCGCCGCCTTGACGATATCGCCGAGGCCTTTGGCATACCGTTTGGCGACCGCTTGCCGGGCAACCATCTCGTCTTCAAGAATGGCCAGCTTCTCGATCAGGATCGCCGCCTGCAGAGTGTCGAGCCGCGAATTGATGCCGACGCGGACATTGTCATATTGGGTTTCGCCCTTGCCGTGGAAGGCGAACGAGCGAAGTTGCTCGGCCAGCGCATCGTCATTGGTGAACATCGCGCCGCCGTCGCCATAGCAGCCGAGCGGTTTTGCCGGGTAGAAGCTGGTCGAGCCGACCGCGCCGAACGAACCCAGCATCTTGCCGTCGCTCGAGCCGCCGATCGCCTGGGCGGCATCTTCGATCACCATCAGCCCTTCGCGGTTGGCGATGGCCATGATCGCCTCGTAATCGGCGGCGAGCCCGAACAGGTCGACGGGGATGATCGCTCTTGGCTTCAGCCGGCCTTCCGCCTTGATCATGGCGATGGCGGCTTCGAGGCTGGCGATGTCGATATTGTAGGTCTGCGGATCGACATCGACGAAAACCGGCTCGGCCTTGGCCAGCGCCACCACTTCCGCCGTGGCGGCGAAGGTGAAGCTCGGCACGAACACCGCGTCACCTGGACCGATGCCGGCCGCAAACAGCGGCAGCAGCAGTGCGTCGGTCCCGTTGGCGCAGGCTACGACATGCTTGGTGCCGACATAGGCAGCGAGCTTGTTTTCGAATTCGGTGACCTCAGGTCCGAGAATGTAGCGACCCTCGTCGACGACGCGGTCGATGGCGGCTTTCAGCCTGTCGCGGATTCGTTCGCGCTGCGCGCCTAGATCGATGAACTGCATGTCGGCCTCAGAACGGGGACTAGCCAGATAACCGGCCGCTGGTATCAGACTTGGCGCGGCCGAGAAAGCTGCACGGACCAATCGACGAATTGCTCAAATGTCGCAGCCTGTTACCTCTCAGTCCGACAGGTCCCTATCAGACGCCGGAAAATCCGGGGCTTTGTTGCGCACGACACGGCCTTCGTGTCGCACGCGCTCGGCTGGGCGAAACATAAAGTGATCGATGTTAGCGCATCCTCAGCGCATCGCCGTCCAATCAGGCGATTTCATGCCGCCAGGGCGGATTGGCGCCGGCCCGCGACACGGTTACCGCCGCAGCCTTGGCGCCAAGCGCCAGCGCCTTGTGGATGGCGTCGTCCGACAGATTGGCGATCGCCTCCTTCGACAGCAGGCCTTGCTCGTGCAGCGAGGCCAGGATGCCGGCGTTGAACGTGTCGCCGGCGCCGACCGTATCGACCACCTCGACCTTGTCCGGCACGACCGTGACCTTGTGATCCCTGGTGTAGCCGATGGCGCCTTCGCTGCCATGGGTGACGACGATCAGCGTCGGACCGCGCTCCAGCCAGTTGCGGACGACGTCCTCGTGCGAGCCGGCTTCGCCGAACCAGTTGAGGTCCTCGTCCGACAGTTTCACAATGTCGGCCATGGCCATCATCGAGCGGATGCGTCTGAGATGCCTGGCCTTGTCCGCTATGAAATTCGGCCGGATGTTGGGGTCGAGCATCATGACGCGATGGCTGTGCTCGCGCCGCATGAATTCCTCATAGGCGGATCCGGCCGGCTCCGAGATCAGGCTGATTGCGCCGAACAGCATGGCTTCAATCTCGCTGCCGAGTTTCGGCAGATCGTCGATGGTCAGCATCCGCCCGGCTGTGTTTTCGTCGTAGAACGTGTAGGTCGCCTGGCCGTTGTCCAGCCGCACGAAGGCGAGCGTGGTCGGCCGGGGCGATGTGTGCGCATAGGTGAAACTGACTTGGCTTGCCCTCAGCGCGTCCTTGAACTGGCTGCCGAACAGATCCGTCGACAGGCCTGAAAAGAAACCGGCGGGCGCTCCCAGCCGGCCAAGCGCTATTGCCGTGTTGAAGACCGCGCCGCCGACATAAGGGGCAAAGGCCGGCTCGCCCTCAGTCGTGGTGCGTGGCAGCATGTCGATCAGGGCTTCGCCGCAACAGAGGATCATGATTTCCTGGTCTCCGGCGGATAGATCACACCCTTGCGGATGATGATGTTGGCGTAGAGCCGCGGCTCGCTTGTCGCGACGATCGCGTGTGCGGATCTGACCCGTTGATAGAAGTCGGCGCCGGCAAGCGCAACCACCTTGCGGCCCGGAGCACGCCTGGCGCAGATCGCCTCCATCTCGTGATGAACGGGATCGGCAAGCAGGGGATCACCTTTGACCGAGGCGCGAAACAGCGCCTCTGGCACTGCGTCATCGACAGGCAATACGCTGAGGATGGCGTCGAGCATCGGAGCAAGATGATGACCGTCGGCGCGGATGAGCCGGTGTGCCTGTTCCTTCGCCGGGTAGTTTCCGTCGACAAGGGCGATCTCGTCGCCATGGCCCATGGCACGCATCATCGCCAGAAGCTCCGGGCCGAGCAGGGCCGGGATTCCGATCAGCATTCAGGTGCTCCTGGAAATCGTGGTCGAACCGATGAGGAAGCGCTCGGAAAGCGGCAGGCTGGCACCGCCCAGGGCACGTGCATGAATGCCGACAGTCCCCTCGCGCACGGCCGGAAGCTTCAGCCCTTCACCGTCGATCTTGCCGATAGCATCGATAACGGCATCGACGAGCCGGCGCCGCACGGCCTTCGGCATCCATCCGTCGATCACCGCCGCCTCGAAATCGATAACCGATGACGCCGCCACGATGGCATAGGCGAGCGCCTGCGAGGCGCAGGCGATCCAATCGTCGAGCTCGACACCGATTTCGCCCCAATCCTCCGGTGACGTCCACAGATGTGAGGCTTCGACGCCGCGCGCGTTGAGTGCCTTTTCCAGCATGGCGATCGACGCCACGCCGATCAATTGGGTCGGCTTGCCATCCGGTCCAGGCACCGGCATCGAACCCAGCGCGCCGGCATTGCCGGTCGGTCCGCCGAAAAGGTGACCGTTCAGCACGATGCCGCCGCCGGCGAAGGCACCGATATAGAAATAGACGAAGTCGCGTGCCGTGCCCGCTTTGCCGAACACCAGTTCGGCGCCGCAGGCAGAGGTGGCGTCATTTTGCAGGTAGACCGGGAATTCGCACTGTGCCTGGATGTCGGCGCGGATGTCTCGGTGGCGCCATTCGTCCATGACGTCGCGCGGCGCACCTGCCGTATCGGCCCAGCTCCACAATTCGAACGGCATGGCGATGCCAAGTCCGGCAATGCGCTTGTCCTGCGCCGGGGTGAGTTCGCCGCGCATCGTCTTCATGCCGGAGGTGACGAACCCGACCGTCTCGCGCGGTGCCGGATAGCGGTAGGAATGCTGCAGCATCGAGCGCACATTGCCGAGAAAATCGATCAGCACGAGTTCGGCGCTGCGGCGGCCGATCTTCAGGCCGATGAAATAGGCGCCATCGGGATTGAGCGCCATCGGAATGGAAGGTTGGCCGATCTTGCCGCGCAGCGGCGCCTGGCGGACAAGAAGGTTGTCCTCCTCGAGCTCGCGCATGATGACCGAAACGGTTTGGGCCGAAAGTCCGGTCATGCGCGCAATGTCGGACTTCGCCAGGCTGCCGTGCTGACGCACCAGCGACAGCACCAGCCGCTCATTGTGGTCCCGCATGCCGCTCTGGTTGGTGCCGCGGTGAATGCGGCTTTTGGCTGCCTCGGGCGAACCGTGCCTTGGTATGCCGGTCTCCACCCCTTCTCCTCCCGTCGTTTCCCTAATGCTTTTGGCCAGAATGAGTGACCGACGCCACGCTGTCAATAATAAATAAGAGTGATTTAATTATTGACAGGAACCTTAGTCTGGTATTCTCTTGGGGCAAGCGTCCACGCCGGGAGAAGTTGCTGGATGCTCATGCGATGCCGGTTGGCCGGCATCCGAACTGGTTCCACTGGGAGGAATATCGTGACCAAGACAGCACTGCTAAGATCCACCGTTTTTGCCGCGGCCGGACTGGGCCTGATGGCGTTCACCTCGGCTGCGTCCGCCGCCGATGTCGGCGCCTGCCTGATCACCAAGACCGACACCAACCCGTTCTTCGTCAAGATGAAGGAAGGCGCGAGCGCCAAGGCCAAGGAACTCGGCGTCGAACTCAAAGCCTATGCCGGCAAGATCGACGGCGACAGCGAAAGCCAGGTGGCGGCGATCGAAAGCTGCATCGCCGACGGCGCCAAGGGCATCCTGATCACCGCGTCGGACACCAAGGGCATCGTCCCGGCGGTGAAGAAGGCACGTGACGCCGGTCTGCTCGTGATCGCGCTCGACACGCCGCTTGATCCGCTCGACGCCGCCGACGCGACCTTTGCGACCGACAATCTGGAGGCCGGCAAGCTGATCGGTGCCTGGGCCGCAGCGACGCTCGGCGACAAGGCGAAGGATGCCAGGATCGGCTTCCTCGACCTGACGCCCTCGCAGCCGACGGTCGACGTTTTGCGCGATCAGGGCTTCATGATGGGCTACGGTATCGACGTGAAGGACCCCAACAAGATCGGCGATGAGGATGATCCGCGTATCGTCGGCCACGACGTCACCAACGGCAACGAGGAAGGCGGCCGCAAGGCGATGGAGAACCTCCTCCAGAAGGACCCCGGCATCAACGTCATCCACACCATCAACGAGCCGGCAGCCGTCGGCGCCTACCAGGCGCTCAAGGCCGTGGGCCTCGAAGGCAATGTGCTGATCGTGTCGGTCGATGGCGGCTGCCCCGGCGTGAAGTCGGTCGCCGAGGGCGTGATCGGTGCGACCTCACAGCAATATCCGCTGCAGATGGCGGCACTCGGCATCGAAGCGATCGCCGCTTACGCCAAGGACGGGACCAAGCCCAAGCCGACGGAAGGCAAGGATTTCTTCGACACCGGCGTCAACCTCGTGACCGACAAGCCCGCGGAGGGCGTGAAGTCCATCGACACCAAGGAAGGCCTCGCCAAGTGCTGGGGCTGATGCCGGTCTGACAGGCGACAGACCGAAGCGGCCAGGGGCTTGATCCCCGGCCGCTTCGGGTGGACGATGCGGAAATCGCAAGCGCGAACAATTCCGGCGGCAGATCGGGAACGGTTGGAAGGGCTTCGGCGCGTGGCTGAAACCTCATGGGAGGAAACATGTCTCAGGTTCAGGAATTCGAAAAGGCTCTCGCGAACAGCGAGACAAGCGTTGCTGCTTTTGACGAGCACGGCACGTCGCTCGTCAAGCGCATCCAGCATTTCCTGCATTCCACTCCGGCTGCGGTGCCGCTGATCGTGCTGGTCTTGTCGATCGCTGTCTTCGGCGCCACGATCGGAGGGCGGTTCTTTTCGTCCTATACGCTGACGCTGATCCTGCAGCAGATCGCCATCGTCGGTATTCTCGGAGCCGCGCAGACGCTGGTCATCCTGACAGCCGGCATCGACCTGTCAATCGGCGTGATCATGGTGATTTCGGCCGTGATCATGGGCAATTGCGCGGTCACCTACGGCCTGCCGACCTTGCTTGCCGTGGTGATCGGGCTTGCCGCCGGCGCGGCCTGCGGGCTGCTCAACGGGGTGCTGGTCGCCTACATGAAGCTGCCGCCCTTCATCGTCACGCTCGGCACCTGGAACATCGTCATGGCCACGAACTTCATCTATTCGGCCAATGAGACGATCCGTGACGCCGACGTCGACGTCCAAGCGCCGCTGTTGCATCTGTTTGGCCTGAACTTCAAGGTCGGCACGGCGGTGCTGACGTTCGGCGTCATTGCCATGGTCGTGCTGGTGCTGTTCTTGTGGTACGTGCTCAATCACACGGCATGGGGCCGTCATGTCTACGCCGTCGGCGACGATCCGG
Organism: Mesorhizobium sp. WSM4845; assembly: GCF_055811455.1. Classification (NCBI taxonomy): domain Bacteria; kingdom Pseudomonadati; phylum Pseudomonadota; class Alphaproteobacteria; order Hyphomicrobiales; family Phyllobacteriaceae; genus Mesorhizobium; species Mesorhizobium sp. WSM4845. The sequence goes on along the minus strand of NZ_JBVVQA010000001.1, from coordinate 231,043 downwards.
AGGCGGCGAAGCTGTCGGGCATCCAGACCAAGAAGGTGCTGATCTCGGTCTACACGCTTGCCGGGCTGATCGCCGCTTTCGCTGCCTGGGTCTCCATCGGCCGCAACGGCTCGATCTCGCCGTCCGCTGCCGTCACCGACTACAATTTGCAGGCGATCACCGCGACGGTGATCGGCGGCATTTCCCTCTTCGGCGGGCGCGGCTCTATTCTGGGCACGCTGTTCGGCGCGATGATCGTCGGCGTCGTTTCGATGGGCCTCAACATGCTGGGCGCCGATCCGCAATGGAAAGTGCTGCTCACCGGTGTGCTGATCATCGGCGCCGTGGCGATCGACCAGTGGATCAGAAAGGTTTCGGTGTAACCATGACCCAGGAGCCCATCCTCACCGCGCGCGGCCTCGTCAAGCGCTACGGCCGCGTCACCGCACTGAACAGCTGCGACTTCGATCTCTATCCGGGAGAGATCCTGGCCGTGATCGGCGACAATGGAGCCGGCAAGTCGACGCTGATCAAGGCGATCTCGGGCGCCGTTGTCCCGGACGAGGGGATCATCGAGTTGGACGGCAAGCAGGTGCTCTTCAAGTCGCCCATCGAAGCCCGCGAAGCCGGCATCGAAACCGTCTACCAGAACCTGGCGCTGTCGCCGGCGCTGTCGATCGCCGACAACATGTTCCTCGGTCGCGAGATCCGCAAACCGGGTTTTCTGGGCGACTGGCTGCGCATGCTCGACCGCCCGGCAATGGAAAAGCGCGCCCGCGACAAGCTCACCGAACTTGGCCTGATGACCATCCAGAACATCAGCCAGGCCGTGGAAACGCTCTCGGGCGGCCAACGCCAGGGCGTGGCGGTGGCGCGCGCCGCCGCCTTCGGCTCGAAGATGGTCATCATGGATGAGCCGACGGCGGCGTTAGGCGTCAAGGAGAGCCGCCGCGTGCTCGAACTGATCCTCGACGTGAAGAAGCGCGGCCTGCCGATCGTGCTGATCTCCCACAACATGCCGCATGTCTTCGAGGTGGCCGACCGCATTCACATCCATCGGCTGGGCCGTCGCCTCTGTGTCATCGATCCCAAGCAATATACGATGTCTGACGCCGTCGCCTTCATGACCGGAGCGAAGCTTCCGCCGGAGGCGGCACTGGCGGCCTGATGCATGTCGCCCAAAGCAAGGTGCCTCGCGAGGCCCAAACGCGACGCACTTCAAGCTGCTAAACTGCCGCAGGGTAAGCTTCCCCGCGGCAATCTAACTCGATTGAACGCTTAACAATATGAGCTAGCATGGGCTGGGAGGAATGGTGAAAGCCGGTATGATCTTGGCAACCGCACAAGAGGCAGCATGACGCACGCGATAACGACCGAAGCTCCCATTCTCGAAAACTCCGATCCCAAGGCGCTTGCCGAGGAAGTCTTGAAGGCCCTCAAATACAGGCTCGGCAAGGGGACCAGCGTCGCGACGCAATATGACTGGCTCACCGCCTCGATCAAGGTCGTGCGCGACCATATCGTCGATCATTGGATGCAGGCGACGCAAGAGGCCTACGCCCATCAGGAAAAGCGCGTCTATTACCTCTCCCTGGAATTCCTCATCGGTCGCCTGATGCGCGACGCCTTCTCCAATCTCGGGCTGATGGACAATATGCGCGAAGCGCTGCGGTCTCTCGGCGTCGACCTTGACCTCATCGCCGCCCTTGAACCAGATGCAGCGCTTGGCAATGGTGGTCTCGGCCGGCTCGCCGCCTGCTTCATGGAAAGCATGGCAACCGTCGGCATCCCCGCGCATGGCTATGGCATTCGCTACGCCAACGGCATGTTTCGTCAGGAAATCCATGACGGCTGGCAGGTTGAGCTGCCCGAGACCTGGCTCGATCACGGCAACCCCTGGGAGTTCGAGCGGCGCGAACGCGCCTTCGAGGTCGGCTTCGGCGGCTCGGTGGATTCGATCACCTCGAAGGACGGCAGGCTTGAGCGCCACGTCTGGAAACCGATCGAACACGTTCTGGCGGTTGCCTACGATACGCCGGTGGTTGGCTGGCGGGCCAACCGCGTCAACACGCTGCGGCTCTGGTCCGGCATGCCGATCGATCCGATACTGCTCGACAAGTTCAACGCCGGCGATCACATCGGTGCGCTCGCCGAAAGCAACAAGGCCGATGCCTTGTCGCGCGTCCTTTACCCTGCTGATTCCCACAAGGCCGGTCAGGAGCTGCGGCTCAGGCAAGAGTATTTCTTTTCTACCGCATCGTTGCAGGACATCATTCAGCGTCATCTCAGCCAGTATGGCGACCTGCAGTCGCTGCCCGACAAAGCGGCGATCCATCTGAACGATACCCATCCGGCCATTGCGGTGGCCGAGCTGCTGCGCCTGTTGATGGATGTCCACGGCATGGATTTCGACCAGGCCTGGAGCATCACCAAGCGGACCTTCGGCTATACCAATCATACGCTGCTCCCCGAAGCGCTCGAAAGCTGGCCGGTGCCGCTGTTCGAGCGGCTGTTGCCGCGCCACATGCAGATCGTCTACGCCATCAACGCCGAAGTGCTGCTGGAGGCGCGCGCCTCCGAGCAGTTTTCTGACGAGCAGATCAGCCAGATCTCGCTGATACAGGAAAACGGCGAGCGCCGGGTGCGCATGGGCAATCTGGCCTTTGTCGGCTCGCACTCGATCAACGGCGTCTCTGCCCTTCACACCGAGCTGATGAAGGAAACGGTGTTTGCCGAGCTCCACCGGCTCTACCCCGACCGCATCAACAACAAGACCAACGGCATCACGCCGCGGCGCTGGCTGATCCAGTGCAATCCCGGTCTCACCGCGCTTACCCGCGAAGCGATCGGCGACCGCTTCCTCGACGATATAGACGCGATCAAGGAGCTCGATGCCTTTGCTGACGACGCCGCCTTCCGCGACAAGTTCGCCGCAGTCAAGCGGGCGAACAAGGCCAAGCTTGCCAATCTCGTCGCCGACCGCCTCGGCATCAGGATTGATCCCTCGGCGTTGTTCGACATCCAGATCAAGCGCATCCACGAATACAAGCGCCAGCTCCTGAACATCCTCGAAACAGTCGCGCTCTACGACCAGATCCGCTCCCATCCCGAGCGCAACTGGATGCCGCGCGTCAAGTTCTTCGGCGGCAAGGCGGCGCCCAGCTATCACAATGCCAAGCTGATCATCAAGCTCGCCAACGACGTCGCCAAAGTCATCAACCGCGACCCGGCCGTTCGCGGCTTGCTCAAAGTGGTGTTCGTGCCGAACTACAATGTCAGCCTGGCCGAGATCATGATGCCGGCCGCCGATCTTTCGGAGCAGATATCGACCGCCGGGATGGAAGCCTCCGGCACCGGCAACATGAAGTTCGCGCTGAACGGTGCGCTGACCATCGGCACGCTCGACGGCGCCAATGTCGAGATCAAGGAATGCGTCGGCGACGACAACATCTTCATTTTCGGCCTGACCACCGAAGAGGTCGCCGAGCGGCGCAGCAACGGCTACGATCCGCGAACGGTGATCGAAGCCTCTCCCGAACTGGCGCAGGCCGTGGCCGCCGTTTCGACGGGCGTCTTTTCGCCTGACGATCCGGAACGCTATCGCGACCTGATGAACGGCCTCTATCAGAGCGACTGGTTCATGGTCGCTGCGGATTTCGATGCCTACGCGTCAACCCAGCGCGATGTCGACGCCGTCTGGCGCGACAGCCCGGATTGGTACGCCAAGGCAATCCGCAATGTCGCCCGCGTCGGCTGGTTCTCGTCCGATCGCACGATCCGCCAATATGCGAAAGAAATCTGGAACGTGCCCGTCTGATATGATTGCATGAGGCCACGAACAACGTGGTCCGGGGAGGGTCACTGCCTGATGAGGAAGCCGCGCGCGACCGCTGCGACAAGCGGGCCGGATGGACTGGCGTCAGCCGGCGATGTCGCGGCAATTGTCGCCGGCACGCATGGTGATCCTTTCGCTGTCCTCGGTGTGCATGAGGTCGACAAGGGCTTTGTCGCCCGCTGCTTCGTCCCTCATGCCGAGTTCGTCACTGCCTATACGCTGACCGGCAAGAACGCCGGCGAACTCTCCAGGCGCGACGAAGGCGGCTTCTTCGAGGGCAACCTGTCGCTCAGAAAGCGTCAGCCGCTGCGCTATCACGCGCGCAATGCCGGCGGTGACTGGTGGCTGACCGATCCCTATTCGTTCGGTCCGGTACTGGGTCCGCTGGACGACTATTACATCGCCGAAGGTTCGCACCTCAGGCTGTTCGACAAGCTCGGGGCGCATCTCATCGATCACGAGGGTGCATCCGGCGTGCATTTCGCCGTCTGGGCGCCCAATGCAAGGCGCGTTTCGGTGGTCGGCGACTTCAACGAATGGGACGGCCGCAGGCATACGATGCGCGTCCGCCGCGACACCGGTATCTGGGAGTTGTTCATCCCCGACATCGGCGCCGGACGGCCATACAAATACGAGATCATCGGGCCCGATGGCGTGAGGCTGCCGCTGAAGGCCGATCCGTTCGCTTTCAAGTCCGAACTGCGCCCGGCCACCGCTTCGGTGACGGCGCTTCCGCCGGCGCATCAATGGGGTGACGAAGCGCACCGCAATTTCTGGCGCAACGCCGATCCCAGGCGCGAGGCGGTGTCGATCTACGAGGTCCACGCCGGCTCGTGGCAGCTTCACGACGACGGCAGCTTCCTGTCATGGGACGAGCTTGCCAACCGGCTGATCCCGTATGTCGTCGACACGGGTTTCACCCATATCGAATTCATGCCGATCTCCGAACATCCCTATGACCCGTCCTGGGGCTACCAGACGACGGGCCTCTACGCGCCGTCGGCCCGCTTCGGCGATCCGGAGGGTTTTGCCCGGTTCGTCGACGGCGCCCACCGCGCCGGCATCGGCGTCATCCTGGACTGGGTGCCGGCGCATTTTCCGGTGGACGCGCATGGCCTGGCCAATTTCGACGGCACCGCTCTCTATGAGCATGCCGACCCGCGCAAGGGCTTCCATCCCGACTGGAACACCGCGATCTACAATTTCGGCCGGCGCGAGGTGGTCTCGTTCCTGGTCAACAACGCACTGTTTTGGGCCGAGAAATACCATGTCGACGGTTTGCGCGTCGATGCCGTCGCCTCGATGCTCTACCTCGACTATTCGCGCAAGGCCGGCGAATGGATTCCCAACGAAAAAGGCGGGCGCGAAAACCTCGAGGCGGTCAGTTTCCTCCAGAGGATGAACAAGGAAGTCTACGGCCAGCATCCGGGTGTGATGACGATCGCCGAGGAATCGACCTCATGGCCAAAAGTCTCGCAGCCGGTGCATGAGGGCGGGCTGGGTTTCGGCTTCAAGTGGAACATGGGGTTCATGCACGACACGCTGGAGTATTTCTCCAAGGAGCCGATTTTTCGCAAGCATCACCACGGCGACATCACCTTCGGTCTGGTCTACGCCTTCTCAGAGAATTTCGTGCTGCCGCTCTCCCATGACGAGGTCGTGCACGGCAAGGGGACGCTGCTTGGCAAGATGGCCGGCGACGACTGGCAGAAATTCGCGACGCTGCGCGCCTACTACGCCTTTATGTGGGGCTACCCCGGCAAGAAGCTGTTGTTCATGGGGCAGGAATTCGCCCAGCGCCGCGAGTGGAGCGAGGCGCGCGCACTCGACTGGAACCTGCTCGATTTCCAGGCCCACCGCGGCGTCTGGCAGACGGTACGCGATCTCAACTATCTCTACCGCTCACGCCCGGCGTTGCATGCGCGCGATTGCGAGCCGGAGGGCTTTTCCTGGCTGATCGTCGACGACAGCGCCAACTCGGTCTTTGCGTGGCTGCGCAGCGCACCGGGCGGAGCCCCGGTCGCCGTCATCTCCAATTTTACGCCGGTGCCGCGCGACAATTACCGCGTGCCGTTGCCAATGGCTGGAAGATGGCGCGAGATCATCAACACGGACGCCTCCGACTATGGCGGTTCCGGCAAGGGCAATGACGGTGCCGTCGAGGCTCGGAAGGAAGCAGGAGGCATCTCGGCGACGGTGCTGTTGCCGCCGCTGTCGACGATCATGCTCGAATTTGCTCCGGACTAGGCCATGTCTCGCAGCGCGTAACTTGGGAGGATAAGAATGGCAGAGATAAAACGGACCCAGCCGCTGGCGCGCGATGCCATGGCCTATGTTCTGGCCGGCGGCCGTGGCAGCCGCCTCAAGGAATTGACCGACCGGCGCGCCAAGCCGGCGGTCTATTTCGGCGGCAAGACGCGCATCATCGATTTTGCGCTCTCCAATGCGCTCAATTCCGGTATTCGCCGCCTCGGCGTGGCCACCCAGTACAAGGCGCACTCGCTGATCCGCCACCTGCAGCGCGGCTGGAACTTCCTGCGGCCCGAGCGCAACGAGAGCTTCGATATCCTGCCGGCCAGTCAGCGCGTATCGGAAACGCAATGGTATGAGGGCACGGCCGATGCCGTCTACCAGAACATCGACATCATCGAGGCCTACGGGCCCGAATACATGGTCATCCTGGCCGGCGATCACATCTACAAGATGGACTATGAGCTGATGCTTCGCCAGCATGTCGACGCCGGCGCCGACGTCACCGTCGGCTGCCTCGAAGTGCCGCGCATGGAGGCAACAGGCTTCGGCGTCATGCATGTCGACAAGAAGGACACCATCATCTCCTTCATCGAGAAGCCCGCCGATCCGCCCGGCATTCCCGACAAGCCGGATTTTGCCCTGGCCTCGATGGGCATCTACGTGTTCAAGACCAAGTTCCTGATGGAGCAGCTGCGCCGCGACGCGGCCGAACCGGGCTCAAGCCGTGACTTCGGCAAGGACATCATCCCCTATGTCGTCGAGCACGGCAAGGCGATCGCCCATCGCTTCGCCAAATCCTGCGTGCGCTCGACCGCCGAGAACGAAGCCTACTGGCGCGATGTCGGGACCGTCGACGCCTATTGGGAAGCCAATATCGACCTCACCGACATCACGCCCGAGCTCGACCTCTATGACCGCGACTGGCCGATCTGGACCTATGCCGAGCTGAAGCCTCCGGCGAAGTTCGTGCATGACGAGGATGGCCGCCGTGGCTCGGCGGTATCCTCGCTGGTCTCGGGCGATTGCATCGTCTCAGGCGCGTCGCTGAAGCGAAGCCTGATCTTCACCGGCGCGCGCATTAACTCCTATTCGACGCTCGAGGACGTCGTCATGCTGCCCGACTGCCAGGTCGGCCGCAGCGCGAGATTGAAGCGCGTGGTGATCGATCATGGCGTCAGGATTCCCGAAGGGCTCGTGGTCGGCGAGGATCCCGTCCTCGACGCCAAGCGCTTCCGCGTTTCCGAAAAGGGCATCTGCCTCGTCACGCAGGCCATGATCGACAAACTGGGACTGTCGTGAATGCAGGTCCTGTCGGTCACGCCCGAAATATTCCCTCTGATCAAGACTGGCGGGCTTGCCGACGTGACCGGCGCGTTGCCCATCGCGCTCGCCGGCAAGGGCGTGGCAATGCGCACGCTTGTTCCCGGCTATCCCCAGATCATGGATGCCTTCAAGAAGAAAAAACCCGTTCACCACTATCCGCTGCTGCAAGGCGGCAAGTCTTCGGTCCATGCCGTCCAGATCGCCGGGCTCGACCTGTTCGTGCTCGACGCGCCGCATCTGTTCGATCGCCCCGGCGGCCCCTATGGCAATGCCACCGGCGCCGACTGGCCGGACAATTGGCGGCGTTTCGCGGCCCTGAGCCAGGTTGGCGGCGACATCGCCGGCGGCGCCGTCTCGGGCTACCAGCCGGACATCGTCCATGCCCATGACTGGCAATCGGCGATGACGCTGGCCTATATGCGCTACGGCAAGGCGGTTGGCACGCCGTCGATGATCACCGTCCACAATCTGGCTTTCCAGGGCCAGTTCGGCGCCGGCATCTTTGGCGAACTCGGCTTGCCGGCGGCGGCCATGGCACTCGACGGCGTCGAATATTATGGCGGCGTCGGTTTCCTCAAGGCTGGCCTGCAGGCCGCCTGGGCCATCACCACAGTCAGCCCGACCTATGCGCAGGAGATCCGCTCGCCGGAATTCGGCATGGGGCTCGATGGCCTCATCAACATGCGGTCCGTTGATCTCTATGGCATCGTCAACGGCATCGACACCGCGATATGGAACCCTGAAACCGACAAGCATCTGGTCTCCAACTACACGGCCAAGACGTTGAAGGCGCGGCACCCCAACCGGACCGCCGTCGAGGATCGTTTCAACCTTGACCGCGACGACAGTCCGATCGTCTGCGTGATCAGCCGGCTCACCTGGCAGAAGGGAATTGACATACTGGCAACGGTCGTCGACGGGATTGTTGCGAGGGGTGCCCGCCTGGCGATCCTGGGGTCGGGCGACGCCGGCCTCGAAGGCGCGCTGCTGGCCGCCGCCGCCCGCCATCGCGGTCGCATCGGCGTCGTCGTCGGTTATGACGAGGCGCTTTCCCACACCATGCAGGGCGGCTGTGACGCAATCATCATCCCGTCGCGCTTCGAGCCTTGCGGACTGACGCAGCTTTACGGCCTGCGCTATGGCTGCGTGCCGGTCGTCGCCCGCACCGGCGGTCTTGCCGACACCGTCATCGACGCCAATGAAGCGGCGATTTCGGCAGGTGTGGCGACCGGCTTCCAGTTCGCACCCGCCGATGCCGGCGCCTTGCTGCACGCCATCCGTCGGCTGGTCGCGGCGCACGCCAACCCTGCAATCTGGACGTCGATGCAGCGGCAAGGCATGAAGGCGGATGTGTCGTGGGATAAAAGCGCAGAAAAATACCTCGAACTCTATCGCTTGCTGCTTTCGAAAAGGGCTTGACGCATGATACGCACCGTCGCCACCAAACCTTATCTCGACCAGAAGCCCGGCACGTCCGGGCTGCGCAAGAAAGTGCCGGTGTTCCAGCAGGAGCACTATGCCGAGAACTTCATCCAGTCGATTTTCGATGCGCTGGACGGGTTCGAGGGCAAGACGCTGGTGATCGGCGGCGACGGCCGCTTTTACAACCGCGAGGTCATCCAGAAGGCCATCGCCATGGCCGCGGCAAACGGTTTCGGCAAGGTGATGGTCGGGCAGGGCGGCATCCTGTCGACGCCGGCCGCTTCCAACATCATTCGCAAATACAACACCTTCGGCGGCATCATCCTGTCGGCCAGCCACAATCCGGGCGGCCCGCACGAGGATTTCGGCATCAAATACAATGCCGGCAATGGCGGCCCGGCACCGGAAAAGCTAACCGACGCGATCTTCGCCAAGACCAAGATGATTTCGAGCTTCAAGACCGCCGATATAGGCACGGTCGACCTCGACACGATCGGTACCGTCGAGGCGGGCGGCATGACCGTCGAGGTGATCGACCCGGTCGCCGACTATGCCGAGCTGATGGAAAATCTGTTCGATTTCGATGCGTTGCGTGGGCTGTTCAAGTCAGGCTTCCGCATGCGCTTCGACGCCATGCATGCCGTGACCGGTCCCTATGCCAAGGAGATCCTGGAGAACCGGCTCGGCGCGCCGAAAGGCACCGCCCGCAACTTCGTTCCCCTGCCGGATTTCGGCGGCCACCACCCAGACCCGAACCTGGTCCACGCAAAGCACCTCTATGACGAGATGATGGGACCGGATGCGCCGGATTTCGGCGCCGCTTCCGACGGCGACGGCGACCGCAACCTGATCATCGGCAAGGGCATTTTCGTCACCCCGTCGGATTCGGTGGCTATGCTCGCCGCCAATGCTCATCTGGCGCCGGGCTACAAGGCCGGGCTGAAAGGCATCGCCCGCTCGATGCCGACCAGCGGTGCAGCCGACCGCGTCGCCGAAAAGCTCGGCATCGGCATCTATGAAACGCCGACCGGCTGGAAATTCTTTGGCAATCTGCTCGATGCCGACATGGCGACGATCTGCGGCGAGGAAAGTGCGGGAACCGGCTCCAATCATGTGCGCGAAAAGGACGGGCTGTGGGCCGTGCTTTTGTGGCTCAATATCCTCGCTGCCCGGGGCGAAAGCGCCAAGCAGATCGTCACCGAGCACTGGGCCGCCTACGGCCGCAATTACTACTCACGCCATGACTACGAGGAGGTCGAGACCGACCGCGCCAATGCGCTGGTCGACGAATTGCGGGCCAAGCTCGCTTCCTTGCCCGGCACCAGCGTGCGCGGCTTGAAGATCGCCGGCGCCGACGATTTCGCCTATCACGACCCGGTCGACGGCTCGATAGCCAGGAACCAGGGCATCAGGGTGCTGTTCGAAGGCGGATCGCGCGTCGTCTTCCGTCTGTCCGGCACCGGTACCTCGGGGGCGACGTTGCGCGTCTATATCGAGCGCTACGAGCCGGACAAGTCCAGGCACGATCTCGACACGCAGGAGGCACTTGCCGACCTGATTGCGGCAGCCGAAGATATCGCCGGGATTCGCAGCCATACCGGCCGCGCCAAGCCGAGCGTGATTACGTGAGTTTGGTTGACAGCCGGCCGTCTGAGTTCGGCCTGCGTTGCGAGGCTCCCCCTTCTCCCCTTGTGGGAGAAGGTGGCCGAGCGAAGCTCGGTCGGATGAGGGGTGTTCCAGCTTGGCGCACACCTTTGCTCAAAATCGCCCATGCCTCGTTTCTTCCAACACCCCTCATCCGTCTCGGCGCTGCGCGCCAATCCACCTTCTCCCACAAGGGGAGAAGGGGTCGCCGTATGAACTCACTCGGTGCCACCGTCACCCGCGGCGGCATCCGCATTGCCGCATGGTCGTCCGCGGCCAGCCGGCTCTGGGTCTCGATCTTCGATGAGCAGGGAGAGAGGGAGATCGACCGGCTCGAACTCCAGCCGGAAGGCGAGGGCGTTCACGCGCTTTTCGTTGCCGGCCTCGCCGCCGGCACTCGATACGGATTTCGCGCCGATGGCGATTATACGCCCGAGAATGGGCTTTGGTTCGATCCCGACAAGCTGCTGGTCGACCCCTATGCCGTCGAAATCGACAGGCCTTATGTCTATGACATCAGGCTCGCCGCGCGCCGGGGCGAGGGCACCGATACCGCGCCGCTGCTGCCGAAGGCGATTGCCGCCACCCTGCCACAGCCGGTGCCTGCCTTGCCGCCGCTGTTCCAGCCCGGCGGCCTGATCTATGAAGTGCCGGTGCGTGCCTTCACCATGCTGCATCCGGCCATCCCGAAGCACCAGCGCGGGACGATTGCAGCCCTTGCCCATCCGGCTATCGTCGAGCACCTGAAAAAGCTCGGGGTCGGGGCGATCGAACTGATGCCCGTGACGGCATCGATCGATGAGCGGCATCTGCCGGCGCTCGGGCTGCGTAATGCCTGGGGCTACAACCCCGTGACCTTCATGGCGCTCGATCCGCGCCTGGCGCCCGGCGGTCTCGCCGAATTGCGGCAGACGATCGCCACGCTGCGTGAGGCCGGTATCGGCGTCATCCTCGATCTTGTCTTCAACCACACCGGCGAAAGCGACAGGCTTGGGCCGACGCTGTCGCTGCGCGGTCTCGACAGCCGCGCCTACTACCGGCATCGGCCGGACGGCAGCTTGATCAACGACACCGGCACCGGCAACACCGTCGCTTGCGGTCATCCGGTTGTCAGGGAAATGGTCCTCGACACGCTTCGTCACTTTGTCCGCCATGCCGGCGTCGATGGTTTCCGCTTCGATCTGGCGCCCATTCTGGGGCGGGTCGATGGCGCGTTCGACGCCGCTGCGCCACTGCTCATGGCTATTCGGGATGATCCGCTCCTTGGCGACCGGGTGCTCATCGCCGAGCCATGGGACATCAGCACGGACGGCTATCAGCTTGGCAATTTTCCGCCGCCCTTCCTCGAATGGAACGACAGATATCGCGACGACATCCGCCGGTTCTGGCGCGGCGACAGCGGCATGGTCGGCGCGCTCGCGACCCGGCTTGCTGGCTCGTCCGACGTGTTTGCCAAGCCAGGCCAGCAGACGAGCCGCAGCGTCAATTTCATCGCCGCGCATGACGGCATGACGCTGGCCGACATTGTTGCCTACGAGCACAAGCACAATGAGGCCAATGGCGAGCAGAACCGCGATGGCCACGATGACAATCTGTCCTGGAACAATGGCGTAGAGGGTGAGACCGGCGACAGGGCGATCGTTACGGCACGTTTCGATGACCGATGTGCGTTGCTGGCCACGCTGTTTGCCTCACGCGGCACGATCATGCTGACCGCCGGAGACGAATTCGGCCGCACCCAGAAGGGCAACAACAACGCCTATGCGCAGGACAACGAGATCACCTGGCTCGACTGGTCCGGGCGCGATCGGGCGCTGGGACAATACGCCGTTTTGCTCGCCGCGACGCGTCGTTGCGTGCCGGCGCTTTCCGACACGCGCATCCTGACTGGAGAACCGCCCGACGGGTCAGAAATAACGGACGTCGTCTGGCTCACCGAAACCGGCACGCCGCTCGACGAGGCAGGCTGGCACGATCCGCGGCGGCACCGCCTGGTCATGATGCTCGGCAGCGATGATCTCCGCCTTGCCGTTGTCATCAACGGCGATCGCCGGGCGTGTATGTTCACGCTGCCGGAGCGCGACGGATTTCGCTGGCAGCCAGCCATCGAAACACCGGACGGCGCAGCCGTAATTTCACGGCCGGTGCCGGGGCGAACGGTGATCTTCATGATCGAACACGAAGCCGCGCAGGCTCAGATAAAGGAGGACCCGAGTGGCAAGTGACCACGCCGAGTGGTGGCGCGGCTGCGTCATCTACCAGATCTACCCGCGCTCCTTCCAGGACACGACGGGGGACGGCAGCGGTGATCTGCGCGGCGTTGCCTCAAGGCTGGCTCATGTCGCATCGCTTGGCGTCGACGCCGTCTGGCTGTCACCGTTCTTCAAGTCGCCGATGGCCGATATGGGCTACGACGTATCCGACTATACAGCCGTCGATCCGATGTTCGGCACATCAGCGGATTTCGATGCGGTGGTCGCCGAGGCGCACCGTCTCGGCCTGAAAGTCATTATCGACCAGGTCCTGTCGCATTCGTCCGACCGGCACGAATGGTTCATCGAAAGCCGTACGAGCCGCGATAATCCCAGGGCGGACTGGTATGTCTGGGCCGATCCGAAGCCCGACGGCACCGCGCCCAACAACTGGCTGTCGGTCTTCGGCGGCCCAGCATGGGAGTGGGACGCGACCCGCAGGCAATATTACATGCACAATTTCCTCGCCTCGCAGCCGGACCTCAATTTCCACAATCCGGAGGTTCAGGACGCCTTGCTGGAAACGGTGCGGTTTTGGCTGGAGCGCGGCGTCGACGGGTTTCGCCTCGATACCGTCAACTACTATGTCCATGACCGCTGGCTGCGCAGCAACCCGCCCCTGGCGTCAAGCGTCGCAGGCACCAACACCGAAACCAATCCGTACTTCTATCAGGAGCATTTGTTTGACAAGACGCAGCCCGAAAACCTGGCTTTCCTCAAGCGGTTTCGGGCGCTGCTCGACGAATATGAGGGCCGCGTCGCTGTCGGCGAGGTCGGGGACGAAGCCCGTTCGTTGCAGACGCTCGCCGCCTACACCAGCGGCGGCGACAAGCTCGACATGTGCTACACATTCGACCTGCTCGGTCCGCAATTCTCGGCGGCGCATGTGCGTGGCTGCGTCGAAGCGTTCGAGAGTGCTGTCTCCGACGGCTGGGTCTGCTGGGCGTTTTCCAACCACGATGTCGTTCGCCATGTGACGCGATGGACAAGGCCCGGCGGCGATCCGGAAAGGACGGTGAAGTTCTCCATCGCGTTGCTGTCATGCCTGCGAGGATCGATCTGCCTCTATCAGGGTGAGGAACTCGGGCTGGAGGAGGCGGAATTGGCGTTCGAGGATCTGCGCGATCCTTACGGCATCCGCTTCTGGCCGGGGTTCAAGGGCAGGGATGGCTGCCGCACGCCGATGGTGTGGGAGAAGGGCGCCAACAATGCCGGCTTTTCAATCGGCAGGCCGTGGCTTCCAATCCCGGAAAGCCATCGCGCCCGCGCGGTCGATATCCAGAACGGCGAGGAAAAGTCAGTTCTGGCCAGCTATCGGGCGATGCTGGCGTTGCGCAAGCGGCATGCGGCGCTGGTACAAGGTTCGATCCGTTTTCTCGATGCCGAGGGCGAAGTGCTTGCCTTCATTCGCGAAGGCGGCGGCGAGAAGCTGCTGTGCGTTTTCAACTTCGCCGAGGAGCCGGCCAACTGGCCGTTGCCGCAGGGTATCGATGTCGCAGAGACGATCGACCTTGGCGCTGGTGCCGCCTTGCAGGAAAAGATTCTGTCGCTGCCGCCGTTGGGCTGCTTTCTCGGACGAGCCGGCTGATCTCTCCAACTCACTGAACAAGCACAGAGCGCCCGCAAGTCGCGCCCATGACCCGGACATCGGCCTCGCCGACGCGCACGCCCAGCGCCCCAAGCACGTTGTAAACCAATTCGTCGACCGGCGCCGTCACGCCGTTCAGCAGCGCCACCACTGCCGGATTCACGGTTCCGAGCAAGGCGGTTACATCAAGCCCGAGGCCCAGCGCACTGACCGAAAGCGACAAATTGTTGACCAGCGACGTGGTGAGAGATTGCGTCAGGTTCTTCGTCGAGGCGTTCTTTATCGTCTTGCTTGCGATGTCGGTGCTGTTGAAGGTCAAGATCGTCGGATGGTTGTTGGCGATCTCAACGGCTGCAGAACCATTCACGCCGATCAGATTGAGGGTGAGAAACAGAAGCTTCACGCTGACCTGCGCGATTTCGGCATTTTGAAACGACTGTGGGTTGCTGAAATCGGCGAAGGCGGAGGGGCTGTTATCGGCATCGCTGGCGCCAAGGTGCGAGGCAAGGCCCGGACGTGCCCCGTCGGGCAGCTGATGTCGGTCAGCTTGGCTTCGGCAGAGGCCACCTCGACATGCAGCGGCAGTTTGACGGCAAGCAGGCTGATGCCGCCACCGAGAGTCGCATTGCTGCCGCCGACGGACGCCACCAGCTTGATCCGCGTCTGCGCCGTACGCACCACAGCACCCTTCTCGCCGATTGTCAGCCATGGCGAGAATTGTGCAGGTTCGCCGATCGCAATGGCAAGCGTGGTGGAGGCAAGCCCCGGAATGGTGGCTCCGAGATTGAGCTCGACCTGCTTCGAGCCGTTGGCCAGTGCAGCAGCGGTGGTCAGCATGCCCATGGCGCTGGCGTCGACCGAAAAACCGGGCGATTTTTGCCCGAGGCCCAACTGGCCCATTGATCCAAGATCGACAAGATGATTGAGCGGTATCTTGACCGTGCTGGTGGTCCTTGACGCGATTGTCTGCAAAGCAAGCTTGCTGGTGCTGCCAACGGGTGAAACATTGGCCATGGCGGTCGCAATCTGGCCCACCGTCGCTTTCGAAGCCAGCACCTCCGAATAGCTGACACCTGTCAGCTGCATCTCAACGGCAAGGGCATCGATGAACGAAAGCATGTTCACGTCGGCAGCGATCAGAGCGTTGTAGTCCATGACGCTGAGCGCGATGTTGCCGCCCAGGAACTTGCTGAGAAGAGCGTTGAGGATGCCGCCATTGACGCTGAGAAGCCTTGACCCGACCGAGAACATCGCCTGCGGCGCTATGCTGGCCACGGCTTGGGTGCCGATCACCGGCGTAGGGATAAGCGAACTCGCGAAATAGCGCGCAGGAACCTTTTTTAGCGTGACATGGACGGCGTTGTAGGGCGTTTTGCCGGCCTCGAAGCGCTTGTCGACGCCGAGCGACGACTCTGCTGAATATCGGCCGGGGGTGACCGACACGACAGTCTTTCCGAGGGCAGGGGTGATCGTCTGCTCTGCCTTCTGAACAACGATACCCGGCATTCCGTTGTCGCCGAGCGTGGTCACCACCGCGGCGTCAATGTTGTTGATGTTGGAGGCGGCGGTGATTGCCGCCAGATCGACCAGCGACTGAGCCTCCCGGCGCTCCACATAGATCGAGCCTTCATCGATGGCGAAGGCGGCCAGCGCCAGCGCGAACGGTGCGCACAGCGCCGTCATGACGGCGAAGTTCGCCGTCAGGTCGCCAAGCATCGAGCGGGCGACCCGGCCGATCCTGCCCGCCAAAGTTTGCGACATTCAAATGCCTCCAACCCGGATTGTCGACTGGCGTGAGATCGTGGTGCCAGGCATTGGCAGTGCCGGGAACAGATTCCAGACCGGCAGGTTGCGGGCATCATATTGGATTGACACGACGAACTGGTCTCCGTCGGCCGTGCTGTCCTTGGCCTGGTAAGTCAGCTTGTCGGAATCGACGAATGGATATCCCGCGGCATTGGTGGTGACGAAACTGGTCACCAGCGCTTGGCGCTCATCTTCGTTCAGCCCGGCAATCGCCGTGCGTGCGGCGTCCGCTGCGATCTGCTGCACGGAGTGACTGGCGCCAAAATAGATGCCATATGCAACCATGCCGAGCAGAAGCAAGATGAAAATGGGCGCAAGCAGTGCGAATTCGATCGCGGACGTTCCGGACGGTTCTCGAAACTGGTGTAATTTGCGTTTTAGCTGACGCGTATTGCGCCGCTTTTTAGCTATTGTCCCAGTTTCCGTGCTGTTCATATCCGTCGCCCATCAAGACATACCGAAGCCCGCAAAAGATGTAACCCGTGGTTGCTTAAGACATTGTGGCAAAGTGGCATCGACGACAGATTTCCTGCCGGAGGCGAATGCTTGAAGCGGTTCTTCCGCCAAGTCGTGGAATTCATCAGCCGACGCGGCGCCCCCGCTTCGACGCCCGACTTCTTCAACAAAAGCGGCGCAACCTGCTCGTTGCAGAGAAAGCGCCGTCGATCCCATCGACCACAACCTAGGATTTAGTTAGTAAGGGACCCCATTGACTTGCATCAATATCATGCGATCCGCTGAAGGCTGTCTGCCCAGTCCCCAGTCCAAACTTCCCACGAGGTGCAAGGGTTCTCGCGCAATGAGTAGGATCTGACGTGCGGGTCGTGTCAAATTGCTGCCGCGGCCAAACCTTGGATGACATCTTCCTGCGCTGATCAGAATCTTTATGTCGCAAAGAACAGGGGGCGCGACTGCATCGTCGCAACCACCGGGTTCGGACCGGTATTCGCATGATCGTGACTGGCACGATTGCTCCACCTATCCAAACCCGGATCGGAATTAGAGAGAGGATGAACACATCGACGTTCTCTGCGCCTGCGGTTACGCTCTCGTATTCGCGGCAGGCCGCAGATTGAACGCGTGGCTTGCATGACGCATCATGTGAGGCTAACTATTGCCTCACATGGAATGGAGAGTGATATGCTAGCGCTCGGAAATGTCGCCGACGTGTTGGGGCTGCCCGTTAAAGAGGTGGCGGCGCGGTCGCCTTTCGGGCTGATCTCCCGGATCGAGCATGGACTTCCCATCGGGGCGCTCGAGCGCGTTGCGCATCTTCTAGCGCCTGGCGATGCTCAGTTCAAATATCGGCTGATCCCCAAGGCGACCTATGAGCGGCGCAAGGCGGTACATCGTCTCTCGTCGGACGAGGGCACACGATTGGCCCGCGTCGCGCGCGTCTGGGGCCTTGCTGTCGATGTCTGGCAGAACGAAGAGGAAGCGCGTGATTTCTTGTTTCGGCCGCACCCGATGATTGAGGACAAGCGACCGATCGACGTCGTTATCATGAGCGAGTTCGGTGCCGAAATGGTGGTCGATATTCTCGCAGGTCTGAAGTACGGCAGTGCTGCGTGACGGCGCAGATACTCGATCGCACACTATTGTCCTTTCGTATCGGCGATCCGGCCGGCACCTACCCGATCTTCGATGCGACCGGCTCGACAATCGCGCCTGGGCGGTGGAACACGCCCGGAAGTCCTATCATCTACACCAGCGAGCACTATTCGACGACCCTGTTGGAAAAGCTGGTGCATGGCAGCGGCCGACTGCCGCCCAACCAGCACTACATCGAAGTCACAATCCCGCGCGGACTGAGCTACGAGGTCTTTTCCCAGCCGTCACTGCCCGGCTGGGACACGATGCCGGCGATGGTGAGCCAGGGATTCGGCGAAACCTGGTGTTTAGAACGGCGGAGCGCCATCCTGCTGGTGCCGAGTGTCGTGGCGCGTCTCGATTGCAATGTGCTGATCAATCCTGCGCATCCGGAGTTTTCAAAGATCCACACAGGCCTGCACCAGCCGGTCTACTGGGACCGGCGGCTGTTTGGCGCGTAACGGGGAGGGGCTTTCTCAAGAGGCCTTGGTGAGATTCACCGGACGTCGGCGCTGGTATCTGCGAGTCATCGCTCGGCCGAGGCGTGGCCGAGCTGCTTTTGCGTAGCTGGAAGGCTCGGTCCATGGTTTTGACCGCTGTTCTGCCGGCCGCGCAGTGGCTGTTGCTGCGCCTTACTTAGGGTGACCTCACGAGTCTGTTGAAATAAAAAATCACCACGTTACTGTTTGCCCACCAGCCGCCGGAAAGGGAACCGGCGGCGCGCTCAAAGGGGCCAGCTAATCGGCTTCGGGGCGTCAACACTCAAGAGGCGCAGCTGAACGGCCGCCTCGACAGGGAGAACTTCATGCTGAAAAACATGCTGAAGGCGACGGTGTTCGCCACAACCATGGCTTTGGCCGCCGGCACGTTCTACACGCCAGCCTTCGCCGAGGTCGTCTACAACCGCGGCACCGCCGCCGAATCGGAGTCGCTCGACCCGCACAAGACCTCGACAATATACGAAGCCGCTGTATTGCGTGACCTGTTCCAGGGGCTGGTCATGCAAGACCAGAAGGCGAACGTCATTCCGGGCGCCGCCGAAAGCTGGACTGTATCGGACGACGGCACTGTCTACACCTTCAAGCTGCGCAAGGACGGTGTCTGGTCGGATGGTAGCCCGGTCACGGCAGATGACTTCGTCTACGCGTTTCATCGGCTGGAAGATCCGGCCACCGGCGCCGAATATGCTTCGATGCTCTATCCCGTGAAGAACGCCGAGGAGGTGAACACCAAGAAGGCGAAGCCGGAGGAGATGGGCGTCAAGGCAATCGACGCAAATACTCTGGAAGTGACGCTGAAGGCGCCCACGCCCTATTTCCTTGAAATGCTGACCCACCAGGCGACTTATCCGGTCAGCAAGGCGTCCATTGACAAGCTCGGCGCCGATTGGATCAAGCCGGGCAATCTGGTCTCCAACGGCCCCTTTACCCTGGCGGAGTGGGTTCCCAACGACCACATCAAACTGGTCAAGAATCCGAAATTCTGGGATGCTGCGAGCGTCAAGCTCGACGTCGTCAACTACATCCCGACCGAAGATCGTTCGTCGGCGATAAAGCGCTTCGAGGCCGGCGAACTCGACAGCTACGACGACCTCCCGACCGAGCAGCTCGCCGATCTCAAGGCCAAGTTTGGCGATCAGATTCGCGTTGGACCTTACCTCGGCACCTACTATTTTTCGATCAAGACCGACAAGGCTCCGTGGGACAACGTCGAACTGCGCAATGCCATCTCCATGGCAGTCGACCGCGATTTCCTTGCCGAAAAGGTCTGGCAGAACTCAATGCTGCCCGGCTATTCGATGGTGCCTCCGGGCATTGAGGGCTATACGCCGGCAATGGCCAAATACGCGAACATGTCGCAGATCGACCGCGAGGATGAGGCCAAGAAGGTACTCGAGAAGCTTGGCTATACGCCCGAGAAACCGCTGAAGATGGAAATCCGTTACAACACGTCGGAAAACCACAAGAACACTGCAGTCGCCATCCAGGAGCAGTTGAAGCCGCTCGGCGTCGAAATCACGCTGCTCAACACCGACACCAAGACCCACTACTCCTTCCTTGAGCAGAAGGGCGACTACGACGTGGCGCGTGCCGGCTGGATTGCGGATTACAAGGATCCGGAAACCTTCCTCGGCATCTCCCGCAAGGCAAGCGGCAACAACTATTCGGGCTACAACAGCCCGGAATTCGAGAAGGCCATGGACGAGGCGGCCGCCGCCGGCGGCAAGCCCGAAGAGCGCATGAAAGAACTCGCCGAGGCTGAGCGCATCCTCGTCGATGACGTCGGCAACATCCCGCTTCTCTACTATAGCTACAAGGATATCGTTTCTCCGAAGCTTCATGGCTTCGAGGACAACGTCATGGATGTGCATCCGTCCCGCTTCATCTTCAAGGACTGATCTCCTTGGCCGGACTGCCGCTCCTTTACAGCGTCGCGCGTCCTTTGGGGCGCGCACAGGGCGCTGTAACGCCTTGAATTTGCACGTGATCCTCTCCGGACCTTCGGCTCGGGTCATGCGTTAGGGGCGGCGGTCCCGGTTTGCTAGCAAAGCGGGGAACCGATGCTGCGTTACGTATTCCGGCGGCTTCTGACCGCCATTCCGACGCTGTTGGTCATCGTGACCATGGCGTTCTTCCTGATACGCGTCGCGCCTGGCGGCCCGTTCAATCAGGAGCGGGGCCTGAGCCCCGAGATCAAGGCCAATCTCGAAGCGCAGTTCGGTCTCAACGACCCGCTCTGGCTGCAATATGTCCACTATCTCGGCAATCTGCTGCGCGGCAATTTCGGTCCGAGCTACAACATGCCGGATTTCACTGTCGGCGAATTGTTTGCCAGGGGCCTGCCCGTTTCGATCCAGATCGGCGCCTCGGCCCTGATCCTGGCGCTGCTGCTCGGCGGCCTCCTCGGCACCATTGCCGCGCTCAACCAGAACAAGCTTGCCGACTATTCGGTGATCGCTCTGGCGACCGCCGGCAGCACCATTCCGACCTTCGTCATCGCGCCGGTTATCCAGCTTCTGTTCGGTCTGACCTGGAAACTCCTGCCGATCGGCGGCTGGGGCGATGGCGCCCTGCTCAACAAGATCGGCCCTGTGCTGACCCTCGCCTTGCCGCAGATCGCCATCGTCGCCCGCCTGATGCGCGGCTCGATGATCGAATCTTTGCGCTCGCACCACATTCGCACCGCACGTGCGCTCGGCCTGTCGGACTGGTCGGTGGTCGTCAAGCATGCGCTGCGCGGTGCCATATTGCCGATTGTCTCCTTCACCGGCCCGGCGGCGGCGGCACTGCTCACCGGCTCGATCATCGTCGAGACGATCTTTTCCATTCCCGGCATCGGCCGCTATTTCGTCGAGGCCGCGCTCAACCGTGACTACACGCTGGTCATGGGCACCGTGGTGGTCATCGCGCTGTTCACCATCGTCTTCAACCTGATCGTCGACGTCATGTATGCCTTCGTCGATCCGAGGGTGCGCTATGACTGACATCGCAGCCACCGCTCCGGCCATCGTCGGCCGTTCCCTGTGGGGCGATGCCTGGGCGCGCCTCAAGGCCAACCGCGCCGCCATGTTCAGCCTGTATTATCTTGCCTTCATCGCGATCCTCAGCGTGTTCGGACCCTCTTTGGTGCCGCATCGATACACCACCATCTACGCCGACTATGTGCGCATGCCGCCGAGCTTGTCGGCCTATCCGAAGCCCGACAAGATAGAAACCGCGCTCAACGAGGCGATCAAGCGCATGCGTGTCGACATCAAGCAGTGGCGGCAGGAAGACAATCGCATCTTCGTCACCGTCACATCGCGCAAGCCGATCGACGACCGCAATGTCCGCTACCTCGATCGTTCCGATGCCTTCGACAACACCAAGATAGAGAGCAAATCGGCTGACGGCCTTGAAGCGGTGATGAGCGCTTCAATCAGGCAGCAGTATTTCCTGTTCGGCACCGACAATACTGGCCGCGATCTCCTGTCGCGGACGCTGATGGCCGGGCGCATCTCGCTGGCCATCGGCCTACTCGCCGGGGTCGTTGCGGGCGTCATTGGCGTGCTCTACGGCGCTGCGGCCGGCCTTGCCGGCGGCAGGATAGACGAGGTGATGATGCGCATTGTCGATGTGCTCTATTCGCTGCCGTTCATTTTCTTCGTCATTATGCTGGTGGTGTTCTTCGGCCGGAACTTCGTGCTGATGTTCCTGGCGGTTGGCGCCGTGCTGTGGCTCGACATGGCGCGCATCGTGCGCGGACAGGCGCTCTCGATCCGGCGGCAGGAATATGTCCAGGCGGCGGAGGCGATGGGCATAGGCCAGCGCGGCATTCTGATCCGCCACGTCATTCCCAACCTGCTTGGCCCAGTGGTCATCTATATGACGCTGCTGGTGCCGCAGGTCATCATCCTGGAGAGTTTCCTGTCGTTCCTCGGGCTCGGCGTGCAGGAACCGATGACCAGCTGGGGCGTGCTGATCTCGACCGGCGCCAAGAACATCGGCACCGCCAACTGGCTGCTTTTGTTCCCAGCATTTTTCCTTGTCTCGACGCTGTTCGCGCTGAATTTCGTCGGCGACGGCCTGCGCGACGCGCTCGACCCCAGGGATCGTTGAGATGGACACCTCCGAAACGATCCTCAGCGTCAAGGACCTTCGCGTCCGCTTCCGCACGCTTGACGGTGTGGTCGAGGCGGTCAAGGGCATCAACATCCACGTCAATGCAGGCGAAACCGTTGCCGTTGTCGGCGAATCCGGTTCCGGCAAAAGCCAGACGATGATGGCGGCGATGAGCCTGCTGGCCTCGAACGGCGAGGCGACAGGCGTCGTCGACTATCGCGGCCGCAACCTTTTGACCCTGAGCAAGTCCGAGCTCAACCAAGTCCGCGGACGCAAGATCAGCATGATCTTCCAGGAGCCGATGACCTCGCTCGATCCGCTCTATTCGATCGGCAACCAGCTGATCGAACCGATCCGCCGGCATCGTGGCCTTGGCGCGGCGCAGGCACGCGAAGAGGCGCTCAAGCTCTTGCGGCTGGTCCATATTCCCGATCCCGAGCGGCGGATGAAATCCTATCCGCACGAATTGTCGGGTGGCCAGCGACAGCGGGTCATGATCGCCATGGCGCTGGCCAACGACCCCGACATACTGATTGCAGACGAACCGACGACCGCGCTCGACGTGACCATCCAGGCGCAGATTCTCATGCTGCTTGCCGAGCTGCAGCGCAAGCTCGGCATGGCGATTGTCTTCATCACCCACGATCTCGGCATTGTCCGGCGCCTTGCCGACCGCGTTTATGTCATGCGCTCCGGCGAAGTCGTCGAGGAGGGCGAGGCGGAAGCGATCTTCGTCAATCCGCAGCATGCCTATACCAAGATGCTGTTGGCCGCCGAGCCGACCGGAACCAAGGCGCCGCCACCGCCAAATGCGCCCGTCCTGCTCGAAGGCAGGAATGTCGAGGTGACCTTCAAGATCGGCGGCGGGTTTCTTGCCGGAGAGCCGCTGATCCTGCGCGCAGTCGATCACATTTCGATCCGGCTCAAACGCAACCAGACCATCGGCATCGTCGGCGAATCCGGTTCAGGAAAATCGACGCTCGGCCGAGCCCTGCTGCGGCTCCTGCCAAGCGATGGGCTCATCCGCTTTGGCGATCGCGATATTTCTGCCGCCGACCGCCAGGCCATGCGGCCGCTGCGGCGCGAATTGCAGCTGGTCTTTCAGGACCCGTTCGGTTCGCTGTCGCCGCGCATGACCGTCGGCCAGGTCATCACCGAAGGGCTTCTGGTGCATGAGCCGACTCTGTCGGGTAGGCAACGCGACCTCCGCGCCATCGAGGCCTTGCGTGAGGTCGGGCTCGACCCGAATGCGCGCAATCGCTACCCGCACGAATTTTCCGGCGGCCAGCGCCAACGCATCGCCATCGCGCGGGCGATGATCCTCAAGCCCAAGGTGGTCGTCCTCGACGAGCCGACGTCGGCGCTCGATCGGTCCGTCCAGAAGCAGATCGTCGAATTGCTGCGCAAGCTGCAGGCCGACCATGAACTGTCCTACCTGTTCATCAGCCACGATCTCGCCGTCGTGCGTGCCATGGCCGACTACATCATCGTCATGAAGCAGGGCAAGATCGTCGAGGAAGGGCCGACCGAGGCGATCTTCAGCAATCCGCAGGCATCCTACACGCAGACACTGATGGCCGCGGCCATCGACGTCACACGGTTTCGCTTGAGCGCATAGCGCGGCCGGTCAGGACTGCAGCGGATAGTGATTGAAAGGTCCCGAGGCGAATAGACCGTCGTCTGCAGCCAGGGCTGCTATGGCTTCGATCTCGATCATCGCCTCGGGCGTTTAGAGCGCTATCATCTCGACGATCGTCTCCGCCGACAGGGCTTGAAAAAACTGCTTCCGGCAGAGTTCAGCGACCTCCTTGAACTTGCTCATGTCCTGCGCTGGATTCAACATAACGCCCGAAGTTGTCCAGGATCGCCTGCCAGCCGTCACGCTGCATGTCGATGGAGTTCTGCGTCTCGGCATCGAATATGGTCGTCACCTTCGTACCGTTGCCTACAGCTTCGAAGGTCGTACGCGCCTTGCGCCCGTCGCTCACGGCGAATGCGATCGCCTTGTACGGCTCGACCTCTTCGTACACCCCCTCGAAATCGAAGCCGAAGCTGCCGTCCTTGGCTTCCATGCGCGCCTTGTAGCCGCCGCCCACCTTTAGGTCGGCTTCCGCGCTTGGGCAGCACCAGTCGTCGGAAGCGAAGTTCCACTGTGTGATATCGCCGGGCGTCGTGTAGGCCTCCCAGACGCGTTCGATCGGCGCGGCGATCGTGGTGGCAATGGTGATCTTCTGGTTGGTCATTTCTGGTTCCCTTGTCGTCGCAGTCGAATGAGATCACGCAGACGGTTACTGCGTGATTTCGGGCTCGACGAGGTGAGCAAGCTTGCGCAGCGACTCTTGCCAACCGAGATAACATGCCTCGACCGGGATCAGATCGGGCACGTTCTCCTGAACCACCGTCATCTCCGTTCCGACTGAAACGGCCGTCAGCGTGACGGTCACTTTCATCTCGCCCGGAAGGTTCGGATCATCGAACACGTCGCTGTAGACGAGCGTCTCGCCGGGGACGAGTTTCAGATAGGTGCCGCCGAAGGAATGGCTTTGCCCGGTCGTGAAGTTTCGAAACGACATTCTGTGCTTGCCGCCTTCCTTCGCCTCAAGCTCATGCACAGTACAGGTAAAACCGAAGGGCGGGAGCCAACTCGCGACCGCGTCAGGTTCCAGAAATGCGCGGTAGACCTTTTCGGGCTTGGTGGCGAGGACCCGGTGCAGTTTAACGGTATTGGGCATGATCATCTCCATTCGTTGAGTTCACCAGGGCGTCGTTGCCGTGGATCTGGTTAGCCTGCTGCTGCGGCTTCCAGCGCCGCGATATCGATTTTCTTCATCGTCATCATCGCCTCCATCGCGCGCCTGGCCTTTGCGCGGTCGGGACTGGTCGTCAGTTCCATCAGCCGCTTCGGCGTGATCTGCCAGGAGAAGCCCCACCGGTCCTTGCACCATCCGCAGGCGCTCTCGCTGCCGCCGTTTCCAACGATCGCCTTCCAGTAGCGGTCGGTCTCTTCCTGATCTTCGGTCAGCACCATCAGGCTGACGGATTCGTTCGCCTTGAAATTCGGGCCGCCGTTCAGGCCTAGAAAAGACTGGCCGAGCACTGTGAACTCGACCGTCAGTTCATTGCCTTCCTTGCCGCCGGGATAGTCCGACGCGGCCGCATTCAGCCGATCCACATGGCTGTCGGGAAAGGTGGCGGCATAGAACTCTGCCGCCTTGCGTGCTTCGCCGTGGTCGAACCACAGGCAGGTCACGAGTTTCGTCATTTTTAATCTCCTCGGTTCTTGGGTGGTATTTGTTCGTGCCGCGACTGTCAGACCTCAGTCGAACCAGCCCTTGGGCGGCTCGCCGGCCTGAACGGGACCGATGAACGCCATCATAAGGTCGGCCTGGATTACATCGACCGCAGATGTGTTCGATGATCTAAACTCGCTCACGGGTCTTTCACCTGGTTTCGTTGCTTCGTGTCCAAAGGACGAACAAGTGGTGCGCCTCCCGACAGCCAACCTGTTATTTTTTTGCCACGCGGCAAGACCACCTAACCCGAGTCGATCCATCCAACCGCCGGCTGGTAAGAGCGGGTCGGCGTAGGGCCGGGCCGTTTGCTTCAGCACCGGTTGTCCATATCACGAGGCGTTCGTGGAGAAGGCGCTTGAGGTCCTCGTTGATGCCCGCAGTTTTCGCGGAAACAAACAACAACCTAAGGCGCGCCGCATGAGGCCGGTCAAACGCGACGCGCTTTAGTCGCCCGCCGTCGTCGAAGGTGCTGGCGCACGCTGATCGGCTGCATCGCTTTCCCGAGCAGGCCGGGTCACGGCAAGCACCGACAATTCATGCCGGCGCCCATCTCGCGCAGTCCACATGATCGACTGTCCGGCCGAGAGGCCGATCAGTGCCGTGCCGATCGGCGTAAGGATTGAAACCTTGCCTTCGGAGATGTCCGCATCGCCAGGAAAAACCAGCGTCACCGTTTTCGCATCACCGGTATCGGGCTTGAACGTCACCGTCGAACCCATCTGGACGGCGCCCGCCGAGATCAAACCATCGGAAACGATGCGCGCTCGCTCGAGTTCGGCGAGCAGTTCATCGGAAGCCTGCGGATTTCGTGCGGCCACGGTGCTCGCAAGCGCCGATAAACGCGCATGGTCCGATTTCGAGATGCGGATGGTCGGCTTGCGCCGCGCCTTGATGTTATCTTGCATTTTCGAATACTCGTATTCTCAGTTGAGCGGGCTGCCTCAAGCATGGTTTAACGGGCCAATTCGAGGCAGATCTTGCTCAAAGCCGATGCCCCAGAGCCGGTGCTGGCCTGCGTACGTTCGATGTCGATTTTATGTGCTTGCCCCGCGGCCCGGGGCACATGGCAGCCGAGCCGGGGGTTACGATCCCGCGATGGGGCAAACCCGGAAAAGAAAATCGCGACGGATCTTTTTTGTTGCGTTCATATAACCGTAGTTGGTGCCGAGATCGGGGAAGTCAAGACGACCCTGTAGCAAGGCGCGGTGATGCCAAGCGGGAACAATTCGACGGCCGGTGAGTTTCCAGGATGAAGGGCGATCTGTTTCGGAGGAAACTGCGATGAAACGCGTCCTTGCCCAAAACGCTGTACGGCTGATGCTGGGCGGCGTAGCCGCCGGCCTGCTCCCGATCGTCGAGATTCCCAATCCGGTGGCGCCATTGTCGCTTGTGTCCGAGGCGAGGGCTGCCACCGACGTTTCCGTTTCGATCAGCACATTCTACGATAAACTGTCTTCCCATGGTGATTGGGTTTCGTACCGGGGAGCGACCGTTTTCGTCCCGGTTGATGTAGCTGACGACTGGCGCCCGTATACCATTGGGCATTGGGTCTATACCGAGCAGCATGGCTGGCTCTGGGTGTCCGACGAGCCGTTCGGCTGGGCGACCTACCATTACGGCCGTTGGGGCTATGCCGATGACATCGGCTGGTACTGGGTTCCCGGCACTCGTTGGGCGCCGGCATGGGTGAGCTGGCGGCGCGAAAGGGAGCACGTCATCTGGGCTCCGCTGCCGCCGCGCCGTGATCCCGATTTGATTTCAATCGAGGTGACCATCGACACCACGCCGGATTTTTACTGGGTCGTGGTCCCCACCCGCGAATTCCTTGCTGACGACATTTCTGTCGTCGTTATCCGTGATGAGCCGGAGTTTGTGCGCATTGTCGAGGCGGCCGAGCCGGCCGGCGACGTGACCATCCAGAATAACGTGGTGATCAACAAAGTCATTGATGTTGATGTGATCGAGAAGGAGACGGACGAGCAGGTGACAGTCGTCGAGGTCAGCGAGACCGAGACGCCCGAGCAGGCCGGCAAAGTGGAAAACAATACGGTCACGGTCTTTGAAGGTGAAGTGAAAGCCGATCCCGAGGCCAAACCAGCTGAGCTCAAAGACATCGAGGAGGTGAAGCAGGTTCAGGCAGGCCGGAAATCGAAGCCGACCGAAGGCGCAGCAACGACCGAACAGGCGCCGGATGACGAGGTCAAGCCGGAAGAGACCGCCAAGCCTGAGAAGCCGACCGAGGAACAACCGGCCGCCGAGCAGGAGCAGGCCGAGCCGGAAGAGACGGGCAAGCCTGAGAAGCCGACGACCGAGGAGCAACCGGCCGCCGAGCAGGAGCAGGCCGAACCGGAAAAGGCGGCCAAGCCTGAGAAGCCGAAGGCCAAGGAGCAGCCCGCCGCCGAGCAGGAGCAGGCCGAGCCCGAACAGGCG